>NZ_JACFSZ010000008.1 GCF_014805525.1 Rhabdothermincola sediminis
GAGATCATCCGCTGCCTCAAGCGCTACCTCATCCGCGAGGTCTACCGGCTGCTGCCCGAACCCTGCTCGACCGCAGAACTCGCGTCAGCCGCGTAGACGCGCTTGACATCTATAGGAGCTTCAACGCCGTCGCGGAATCGTTCTGGTCATCGCTCAAACGTGAGGTCGTGCACCGCTACCGGTTCTCGACCCGAGCCGACGCCCGCCGGGCGATCTTCGCCTGGATCAACCGCTACAACCACCGCCGGCCCCACTCCAGCCTCGGCTACCTCCCGCCCATCGAGTGGGAGAACCAGTACCGTCAACCCCAGGCCACCCTGGCCGCGTAACCAACGTGACCGGTCAACGGGGGGAACCTCACAGCTCCTGCTCGAGCGCCTTCTTCTCGGCCTCCAACTCGCGGACCCTCAACGCTTCCGGCCCGGCCAGTCCGTCGACGACATCGCGTTCACGGACCCACTTGCGAACCGACTCAACGCCGTAGCCCAACTGGGCAGCGACCCGCTGCACCGTGCCGTGCTCGGTGCCGAGCTCCGCACGGAGCTGGCGCACCAGCCGAACAGCCTGATCCTTCTCCGCCTCGCTGCAGCGACGCGTCGTCGGCTTCCCTGGCGACTTCTCTCGTGGCATGACACCACCCTCGTTTCCAAGGTCAGGAGCCTCCAACGAACCCAGGGCGGTTCAGGACCGCAGCGTGACTTGCTTGTCGAGGTCGGCCTGGGTGTCGGCCCTCTCGACGCGCTCCATCTTGTGCCGTGACCCGTGGGGGAGGCGCACCCAGGGCGCCCACCGCTGCCTGCTCTCGTTCCACCCAACGGTGGATCGCCGTGCCAGCGCGGCCTCCGATGACGTAGCCGGGATCTGCGGCTCATCTTCCGATTACCGACGTTGAAGTGGAGCTGATGGGACTCGAACCCACGACCCCCTGCTTGCAAAGCAGGTGCTCTAGCCAGCTGAGCTACAGCCCCGAGAGAGATCCAATCGTAGTGGTGGCGGCGCCCCTCACCGACCGCTGACCCGGTAGGCCCCCGCCGCTGCTCACCGAGCATCGCCGCCGCTGTGCGCGACCTGTGCGGACCTGGCAACACGGGGGCAACGGTTTCGACCTGCAGGATCCGTACCGTCCCCCGCATGGATCGAAGACACTTCCTACGTACTGCCGCCACCGCCGCGCTCGCCATGCCCGCGGCCAAGGTTCTCACCGCGTGCAGCGGTGAGAGCACCGCGTCCACCTCAGCCTCCGGCGGGTCCGCGGGAACGGGTAGGGGCCAGGCACGAAAGGTCACGCTCGGGTTCATCTCGCTGACCGACTGCGCGCCGCTCGTCGTCGCCAAGGAGAAGGGCTTTTTCGCGGAACGCGGGCTCGACGTCACGCTCGAGAACGGCAAGAGCTGGCCAGGAGTGCGCGACAAGCTCGCCTCGGGGGAGTTCCACGCGGCGCACGCGCTGTTCAGCCTCCCGCTGTCGGTCGCCGCGGGCGTCTCGAAGGTCGAGATCGGTGGGGTGCCGGCGCAGCCGTTCCGCATCGCGATGGTGCTCAGCAACAACGGACAGGGCATCACCCTCGCGAGCGATCTCGCCGCCGCGGGCTACGGCGACCCGGCGCGTGCTGCAGAGGTGATCCGTTCCTCCGGCGCCCGCCAGTTCGGCATGACCTTCCCCGGGGGGACTCACGACACGTGGCTCCGCTACTGGATCACCGCTGGCGGTCTCGATCCGAAGATGGACAGCCTCGAGCTCAAACCGATCCCGCCGCCGGAGATGTTCAACAACCTCAACCAGGAGAACGTTCGCGGCTACTGCGTCGGGGAGCCGTGGAATGCGCGAGCGGTGCTGAAGCAGAAGGGCTTCACCACCATGACCTCCCAGGACATCTGGGAGCACCACCCGGAGAAGGCCCTGGTGGTCAACGCCGCGTTCGCCGAGGAGCAGCGCGACACGCTCACCGACCTCATGGGGGCGATCCTCGCCGCGCAGCGCTGGGCGGACGACCCGGCCAACGTCGGAGAGGTCGCGGAGCTGATCGGCGTCGAGAAGTACGTGAACGCCACGGTCGACGAGATCCGCAGCCGCCTCGCCGGCGACTACGAGCTGGGTGAGGGCCTGGGGACCAGGAGCTACCCCGACACGCGGATGCGCTTCTACCGCGACGGTCTCACCCCGTTCCCCCGCAAGGCGCACGCGCTGTGGTTCCTCGCCCAATACGCCCGTTTCGGGCTGATCCCACAGATGCCCGCCGAATCCCGCCGCATCGTCGACGAGATCCTGCTGACGGACCTCTACGCGGAGGTGGCGGCGAAAGAAGGGGTACCGGTACCCGACGACGACCTCGCACCGTTCACCGTCGCGCTCGACCGAGCGACGTTCGATCCGACCAAGCCCGAGGAGGAGGTGAACCGGCGATGAGCGTCCCCAGCGGCCTCGTCATACCCGAGCCCACCGTCGTCGAACCGGACGGCACAGTACCGAACGCGGCTACCGAGCCTCGCGTGGTGGGCGAGCCGCCACCGCTCCGGCGGGGTCCCGGCCGGCTGGCCGAAGGCATCAGGTCAGTAGTATTCGGCCTGCTCGGCGTCGTGTTGTTCGGCGTGGCGTGGGCGGTCGTGAGTGCTCGGTCGGGCCAGCTTCCGGGGCCTCTCCAGACGTCGAGCACCCTCATCCAACTGCTCACCCGAGCGTTCGAGGCGGACGGACCGGCCGGTCAAGGTATCGGGTTGCAGTTGCGAGACTCGCTGGTGCGGGTGCTCAAGGGGTTCCTCCTCGCGGCGGCCATCGGTGTCCCGGTCGGCTTCGCGATGGGGGTGGTGCCGCCGATCCGCCGGATGCTCAACCCGATCGTGCAGGTACTACGGCCGGTGTCGCCTCTGGCGTGGTTCCCCATCTGGCTCACGATCATGGTCAAGGCCGACCCGGCTGCGGTGTGGGTGATCTTCGTGTCCGCCGTGTGGCCGACGATCCTCAACACCGCTGCGGGTGCGGTGAGCGTCCCACTCGACCAGCTCGAGGTGGCGAGGGTGTTCCGGTTCTCCCGAGCCACGCAGCTTCGCGAGGTGGTGATCCCCCACGCCTTGCCGTCGGTGGTGACGGGGCTGCGCCTCTCCATGGGGGTGGCGTGGATGGTGATCGTCGCCGCGGAGATGCTCTCCGCTGCGTCGGGCATCGGGTTCTACGTCTGGCAGTCCTACAACGGTCCAGGTCTGACGCATGTCATCTCCGCGGTACTGCTCATCGGCGCCACGGGCCTCGTGCTCGACCTGGGGTTCCAGGCGCTGGGACGGCGGGTCGCTCACGAGGAGGTGCGGTCGTGAGTTTGGTCGTCGACGGTGTCTGGAAGGGGTTCGCGACCCGTTCCGGGACCCAGTGGGTGCTGCGCGACGTATCCCTCACGATCGAACCCGGAGAGTTCATCGCGCTGATCGGGCATTCTGGCTGTGGGAAGTCGACGCTGCTGAGCGCGCTCGGTGGGTTGCTCCCGGTCGACGCGGGACGGATCGCCCTCGATGGGGAGGAGGTGCGCGCTCCGGGCCCGGACCGGGCGATCGTCTTCCAGCGATACTCCCTTCTGCCCCGGCTCTCGCTGGCTCGGAACGTGGCAGTGGCCGTGCGCTCCTCGCGGCGGAGTTGGTCGAAGGCCAAGGTCGACGAGGCGGTAGAGCGGACGTTGCGAGCCGTCGGGCTCTGGGAGCACCGGGACAAGAAGCCACACCAGGTCTCCGGTGGGATGCAGCAGCGGTGCGCGGTCGCTCGGGCCTTCGCCGTGGAACCTCGAGCTCTGCTCCTGGATGAGCCGTTCGGTGCCCTCGACGCGCTGACCCGCGCGCGTCTGCAAGGCCTGCTCGTCGACTTGTGGAGCTCCGAGAGCGACACCGAGTTGGTGGCGATGGTGACCCACGGGGTGGACGAGGCGATCCTGCTCGCGGATCGAGTGGTCGTCATGTCCGGGCCCCCCGGCCCGAGCATCATCGACGTCATCGACGTCGACATCCCCCGACCCCGCAACCGGGTGACGATCGTCGACGACCCGGGCTTTCGGGCCGCCCAGGCCCGGTTGCTCGCGCTCCTCGAGCGCGACACCGGCTGGGACGCTGCCTGAGGAGGCCACGACCCGCCCGTCAGATACGGGGAAGGAGTCGGACGAGTGGGTGTCATCGGCTCAAGACACCCGGAGACACCCTTTCCGTAGGTTCACCCTCGCGCGCCGGGGCGCGCGACGGGCGACGGGCGTCCCGCATGCGTTTCCCATCGGACGGGCCAGCCGGGGCAGCCATTCGACCCGTACCGCGAGTGACACGAAAGGAAGGAAGTGCTGTGCGAGTAGATCCTGGTTCTCAGCGGGACCCTTGCCGACCGACTCGTCAGAGGTCGTTCGTGCGAGCCGCCTTCGCTCCCAGACGATTGGCGGCCGCGGTCGCAGCAGGCGTGATCCTCATCGGTGCTCTTCGTCGGCGCGGCCTTGGCCCAGGACGAGGGGCCGGTCACCATGGAGACGGTCAGCGAGCACGTCGCCACGCTCACGCAGACGGCCAATCTCACCTGGATCGTCATCGGCGCCGCGTTGGTGATCTGCATGGAGGCCGGTTTCGCCATGATCGAGAGCATGCCCGGCGTCAGCCCCGCTCATGGGCCCGGTGATCGCTCGACCACCGGGGCCGGCCGCGCCCGGAGCCGCTGGGCCACGATCCTCGGAGGAGGACGGCGGCGGGAGTAGCGGCGATCAGGGAACGCTGCGGCAGGGTCGGCCGGTCTCGCAGACGTCGATCAGCTCGCCGGTGGTGAGGAAGTGCGAGACCATCCGCAGCACCGCCGGATCGTCCCGCCCCTGGCCGTGGGGGTCCCTTCCTGCCCGGTTCGGCACGTTCGCCACCGGCGGGGCTGGGGTGCCGAAGTCCCACATCACGTACGCCGAGCCCGCATAGGGGAACGAGTCGATCGTGTCGATGCCCCAGAACGGTGGGTTCCCCGGCGACCGCCCGTCCGCGAGCCCCGGGGCCCGCAGTCGTAGCCCCATGGTGCGTGCCATCACGTCGGTGGCCCAGTTCGTCACCTGATGGTCGCCGAACGCCGCGAACACCAGCACCTTCTTGGCCGGGGAACCGGGCAGGGGATCAGCAGTCAGGTGCGCGGCGTACCCGTTGTTCTCGCCCCGGTCCCACAGCATCTGCACCAGCGCGAAGTTCAGCTGCTGAACGAGCGGGTCGGGATAGGGGGCGTTGAACAGGGGGGCGAAGTCGTCGAAGTCGATGCTCCGCTGCAGCAGCGTCGAGTAGTTCATGGCCGGGACCCCGAGGAATACGGTGTCCCAGTCCGAGGCCACCGCGCTCAGGGCACCGCCGATGATCCCTCCCTGGCTGTTGCCCACGTAGGCCAGATCCCGGCCGAGCAGCGGCGAGCCGTCCGCCCGCTGGAACGCGGGGTCGGTACGCAGACCGCCTGGGCTCTGCATGGCCCGACCGAGCGCCAGCATGTTCATCATCGCCTGCTGCAGGCGGTCCGGGATCATGCGGAAGCCGCTCAGGTCGGACAGCATCCCGGCGATCGGTCCGACGTCCTGGGCGGACATGCCGATCCAGTCGGTGGCGCAGACCACCGCGTTCAGCTCGTCGCCGACGGCCTGGCCGACGCCGCGCCCTTCGAAGCGGCTGCCGAGCAGCCCGTGCCCGTAGAGCACGTCGATCGGCTCGGCCTGCTCCGCGGTGGTGGGGATCACGCACACGAACGGCGCGTCGAGGGTCCCGTCGACGGTAGGCACCCCATCGGGGTTGTCGCCGTTGTTGAGCACCGACCCCGGCGCACCGCCGTCGGTGAGGAAGTTGGGTACCTGCACCGATCCCTCGACCACCCGCAGCACTCCCGATCCGGGCTCACCCGGTGTCACCGAGGTGACCGTGAACGGTGGTGAGGTCGTGTCACCCGGCGGCACCGCCGCGTCGCGCATGGCCAGCACCCGGCCGGTCAGGTTCTGAGTGGAGGCGACCGTGAAGTCCCAAGCCAGGTACAGGTCGTCACGGCCGACGCCCGCCGCCTCCAGGGTGGCGAGCACCGCTTCCATGGCCGGCCGGCGATCCTCGACCGCGGGGTCCGTGCTCGAGGTGCCGTCGCGCAGCGCGGCGAACGCCGGTGACGGGTCGACGGTGGAGCCGTCGGCTCGTCTCAGGTTGCGGAGGGCCACCACGTAGCGGTGACCCTCCTGGAAGTTCACCGCCGGGCGGATCAGCAGCGCACCCTGCCCGGGCGGCGCGTTGGCGTCGAGCTCTGCCCAGAACGGGTGGCGGTCGCCGGTCTCGGCGTCGACGATGACGATTGGTGAGTCGCTGGCCAGGGAGCGGGCGAGATCGGTCAGTCCCGGCGCGCCGGTCACCGCCAGGTCGAGGTCCCGCACATAGAGCACGATCGGCCCGCCGGGGCTGAACCCGTCGTTGCGGTTCCACTCGGTGGGGTCGATCGCCACCCCCGAGGTGTTCACCGGCATCGAGCCGCGAGCGAAGGCCACCCGCCGGCCCGTGGGTGTCGCCGGGTCGGGGCGGGTGAAGGTGTTGCTCGGGAACGGGAACAGGCAATGGCCGGCGTCGAACAGCTCGCAGTCCCGGGTCGGCGGGTAGACGGCGGCGACCGTCGTGGGGGTCGTGGGTCGCGTACCGGCGGTCTCGTTCGAGGTGCAGGCCGCCACGAAGAGCGCCGCTCCCACCACGGCGGCGGGGAGGACACGTCGATGCCGGCGCTCTGTCTTCACAGGACCCCCCCTCGTCCGGATGGCCGAAGCGTACCGTCCTCGTCGGTCGTGGTCCGGCGCTCGGCGGTGGTGCCACGATGTCGGCCATGGAGTCCGGCGGCGACCCGGCCGAGCGTTCGGGGCACGCCCATGCGCACGCTCACGGGGCCGCGGTGAGGTCGGGGGCGCGTCACCTGCGGCGGTTGTGGATGGCGTTCGCGCTGATCGCCGTGTTCTTCGTGGTCGAAGCCGTCGGTGGCCTGCTGACGAACTCCCTGGCCCTGCTCTCCGACGCAGCCCACATGCTCACCGACCTGCTGGGCCTCGGCATGGCCCTCGCCGCCATCCACGTCGCCAACCGACCCATCCAGCGGGCCCAGCACACCTTCGGTCTCTACCGGCTGGAGATCCTGGCCGCGCTGGCCAACGCGGTGCTGCTCCTCGGGGTCGGGGTGTACGTGCTCGTCGAGGCGATCCAGCGGGTGCAGCATCCTGAGGAGGTCCTCGGCGTCGAGATGCTCGTGATCGCGGTCGTGGGACTGGTGGTCAACGTGGTCGCCATGGCCTGGTTGCGGCCGGGCTCGAAGGAGAGCTTGAACGTGCGGGGTGCGTACCTCGAGGTGCTCGCCGACCTGCTCAGCTCCGTCGGCGTGATCGTCGCAGCGGTGATCGTGGGATCGACCGGCTGGACCTACGCCGACCCGCTGATCGCCGCCGCCATCGGGCTGTTCATCTTCCCCCGCACCTTCCGTCTCGGCGGCCAGGCCCTCCGCGTGCTGGTGCAGGCTGCGCCGCCGGGCATCGACGTCGAGGAGGTGCGGGCCCAGCTCGCCGCGCTGCCCACGGTGGTGGACGTCCACGACCTGCACCTGTGGACCCTCACCTCCGACATGGAGGTGGCGTCCGCCCACCTGATGATCACCGACGGGGCCGACAGCCACGCGGTACTCGACCAGGCCCGGGCGGTGCTCGCGGGTCGCTTCGGCATCGATCACGCCACCCTGCAGGTCGAGCCCGAGTCGCACACCGGCTGCGACGAGGTGACCTGGTGAGCGGGCCGGCTCAGCGGTCGGAGCGGCCCGCTGCGGCCTCGGTGGCCGGGCTCCGGCGGTCGGCCGGCGGGTCGCCGATGGCGTAGAACTTCCCGCCCCGGGCTCCGACGAAGATCCGGCCCTTCCACACCGCGGGGGTCGACTCGATGCAGCCGTCGAGCTTCACCGACCACAGCTCGGGTGGGTCCCGGCGGGTGTCTCGCACGTCGTAGGCGTGGAGGTTGCCGTCGCAATCCCCCTCGATGAGCACGTCGTCGACGACCACCGGGGACTGCCAGGTCTGGCTGCCTAGGTCCTTGCGCCACACCACCTGGCCGGTCACGCGGTCGATGCCGAGCAACTCCCCGGCGTTGGTCGGCACGTAGACCATGTCCTTCCAGATCGCGGGGGTCCCCCAGACCCCGCTCTTGCCCGGCTTCTGGTCCTTGACCGACCACACCAGCGGGTCGTCGGGCTTGCGGGGATCGAGCTTGAGGATCTGGCCCACCTCCCGGGCCCGCGCGTTGCCCCGCTCGAACTCCGCCCCCACGTAGAGGAACCCCTCGGCGTCGACCACGATCGAGGCGTCCACGTCGTCACCGGTCCAGTAGCGGAAGACCCGGGCGGGGCGCTCGCCGTTCTTCAGCCCCGAGATGTCCCATCCCTGGACCAGGCCGCCGCTGTTGGCGAAGTAGACGGTGTTGCCGGAGATGGCCACCGAGTTCTCGATCGACACCTGGTTGTCGCCCAGGTCGCTGAGGAGCTGGGAGTCCCAGCCCGGGGTGTTGAACACGAGCTTCGGGTCGACGGTCACCTTGCCGTCGGGGCCGTAGCCCCGGTTCAGCTTGACGATGTGGAACTGGCTGTTCTCGCCGCCCTCGAAGAGGTAGTCGTCGATGATCAGCCCGGAACCGTCCCAGTCGTCGTTCCACAGTGTGGGGCTGACCGCCTTGGCGTGGATCTTCCATAGTTCGACGGGCTGCTCGCGGTCCATGGCGATGATCCGGTAGTAGTTGTCGCGCGAGCCGGTGTAGAGGAGCGGGTAGCCGTCCGGGTCGACGGTCACCGAGCCCTTGATGATGTCGCCGGTGCGGAAGTCGGGCAGCAGCCGGGCCCCCGACTCGTAGTCGAGCCAGTGGACCGCGTAGTCGTACCCGCCGAACGCCACCCAGGTCCTGCCGTCCCGGTGCTCCCAGACCGAGGGTTGGCCGGTCCAGCCGGTGCCGCACCAGGTCTGCGTGCCGCTCCCGTCGGTGGATGTCCCGCACATGCCGCCCTCGGCGGGGAAGCTCCACAGCACCACGGGGTTGGTGGGCACGGGGCCCACGCCGTAGAAGCTGCGGGTCGGGTTGCCGCGGAAGGTCAGGATGCCCGGCACGGTCTCGCTCCACGGGCGACCGGACGACGCGGGGTTGACCCAGCCGTCGAAGGGGGGCAGCGGCGCGAGTGTGGGCTCAGTGCTCGCGGGCGACGGATCGTCCCCGGCCTCGGTGGCGTCTCCCGACGGTCGGGCGGCGAGGTCCTGGTCACCACCGCCGCCCGAGTCCACCACCGCCACCACACCCCAGGCGGCGACCAGGGCGGCGAGGATGATCACCGGGACCAGCCAGGGACGCCCCCGTTCGGGTGAGCGCCGCGTCGGTGGGGTCAGGCCGAGATCGGCCAGGCGCACCGGCCCGCCTCGGTAGCCCGGTTCCCGATCGGTCATGGGTTCACCCCACGCTTCCCTCCGCCACGAGACGTTCGAGCAGCAGCTCGGGGTGCTCTTGTTCCAGGCGCTCCACCCAGTACTGGCTCTCGAACAGCGCCAGAAGGGTACCGTCGGCCCGCTCCAGGATCCGGACACCGCGCATGCCTCGCAGCGAGTCCGCGCTCGAGCGGTTGGTGCGGCGGGCCAGTCGGAAGCTGGTCGGGCTCAGCTCGGCCGGCGCGCCGAACTCATGCTCAAGGCGGTGCAGGGCCACGTCGAACTGCATGGGGCCGACCGCGGCGAGCACCGGTTCCTGGTCGCCCAGGTCGGGGTCGCGCAGCACCTGCACCACGCCCTCCTCGTCGAGCTGCGCGATGCCGCGGCGGAACTGCTTGAACCGGCCGGTGTCGCGTACCCGGGCCACGGAGAAGTGCTCGGGGGCGAAGCTCGGGATCGCAGGGAAGGTCACCGGCTCGTCGAGGAACAGGCTGTCGCCGACCCGTACCTCGGTGGCGTTCACCAGACCCACCACGTCTCCCGGGTACGCCTCGTCGATGGTCTCGCGCTCCTGGCCGAAGACCTGGTGGGCGTACTTGGTGGCGAAGGGCTTGCCGGTGGGGCCGTGGGTGACGACCATCCCCCGCTCGAAGCGGCCCGAGCAGACCCGCACGAAGGCGATGCGGTCCCGGTGCGAGGGGTCCATGTTTGCTTGCACCTTGAACACGAAGCCGGAGAACGGCGCGTCCAACGGGCGCGGCGTGCCGTCCGCGTCGAGTCTGGGCGCCGGGGCGGGGACCAGGTCCACCACCGCGTCGAGCAGCTTGCGCACCCCGAAGTTGGTGAGCGCCGAGCCGAAGAACGTCGGGGTGGACTCGGCAGCGAGGAAGGTCTTCGGGTCGAGGTCCGCGGCCACGGAGTCGAGCAGCTCCAGCTCCTCTCGGGCTCGGTCCCAGGCTTCGCCCTCCTCGCCGGCAGCCCGTTCCGCCTCCACGAGCTCTTCGGGTGCTTCGGTCGCGCCCCGGCTGACTCGGGTGAAGCGGGTGTAGAGGCCGTCGCGCCGGTCGATCACCCCCCGGAAGTCACCGGCGATACCCACTGGCCAGGTGACGGGGGTGGCCACCAGGCCGATCTGCTGTTCGATTTCGTCGAGCAGCTCCAGCGGGTCACGACCGGGTCGATCCCACTTGTTGACGAACGTGAGCAGCGGCAGGCCGCGTTGGCGGCAGACGTCGAACAGCTTGAGGGTCTGGGGCTCGATGCCCTTGGCCGCGTCGAGGACCATCACCGCGGCGTCGGCCGCGGCGAGCACCCGGTAGGTGTCCTCCGAGAAGTCACGGTGCCCGGGGGTGTCGAGCAGGTTGACCACGTGGTCCCGGTAGGGGAACTGCAGGACGGTGGAGGTGATGGAGATGCCCCGCTGGCGCTCGAGCTCCATCCAGTCCGAGGTGGCGGCCCGGCGACCGGCTCGGGCCTTGACCGCTCCGGCTTCGGCGGTGAGCGCACCGCCGTAGAGCAGGAACTTCTCGGTGAGGGTGGTCTTGCCCGCGTCGGGGTGCGAGATGATCGCGAACGTGCGCCGGCGCGCCGCTTCCGCGGTCGGTGTGGGAGTCACCGGACCAGGCTACCGGCGGCCGCACCCCGTCCTTCGAGCGCGCTCCACCGGCTCGAGGATCAGGCGATGGCGTCGTAGCAGGCCGTGACCAGCCGGAAGCTGCGGGGGTCGCCCGCCAGGCCCATATCCATGCGGTTCATGACGTAGCCGAAGGCGAGCTCCGCGTCGGGATCGGCCCAGCCCATCGAGCCACCGGCACCGAAGTGCCCGAAGCTGCGGGGGCCGCCCAGCGCGACCATGCTCGAATGGAGCATGAAGCCCAGCCCGAACTGGATGTCCATGTCCATGAGCACGGTGTTCGGGCCGGTGGTGCGCTGCTCGGTGGCCCGCTTCACCTGCTCCTCGGTGAGGATGCGGACGCCGTCGACCTCGCCGATGCACGCCGCGTAGAGGCGGGCAACCGATCGGGCGTCGGTGACCCCGTTGGCCGCCGGGACCTCCGCAGCCCGCATGGCGCGTGAGTTCCACACGTCCTGGTCGGTGAGCGCGCCGCCGGGGGCGAACAGGGCCTTGCCGAGCGGGGTGTCGGGACCGAGGAAGGTGGCGATCATCTGCGCCACCGGGTCGTCCCCCGGGTTGGCGAGCATGTCGACCGAGATGCTGGCGGGGATCATCGACTGCAGCCGCGCCACCCGGTGCTCCTCGGATTCCGGCAGCCCGATCCAGAAGTCCGCCCCGAGGGGCTCGGCGATCTCCTCCCGGAAGTAGGTGCCCACGCTGCGGCCCGCGATCCGGCGTACCACCTCGCCGACCAGCCACCCGTAGGTGGTGGCGTGATAGCCGTGCTGGGATCCCGGCACCCAGGCGGGGTGCTGGTTCTCGAGGGCCTCGATCACCGGTTCCCACGAGAGGGCTTCCTCGGCGGTCATGTCGCCGTCGACCCAGGCCAGCCCCGCCTGGTGGGAGAGCAGGTGGGCGACGGTGATGTCGTCCTTGCCGTTCTTGGCGAACTCCGGCCAGTAGGTCGCCACCGGGGCCTCGACATCGAGCCGGCCCTCCTGGGCCAGCTTGTTGGCGCACATGGCGGTGGCTCCCTTGGTGGTGGAGAACACCAGGATGATGGTGTCCTCGCGCCAGGGAGCGCCGGTCTCCACGTCGGCGGTCCCACCCCACAGGTCGACCACCTTCTCGCCCCGGTGGTAGGCGCTGAACGCCGCGCCGATCTCGAGGCCCTCGGAGAAGTTCTGCTCGAAGGCGGCGCGTACGGCTTCGAAGCCCGGTGCCACCTCCCCCTCGATGTCGGCCATGTGCCCTCCTGTGATCCGCTGGTCCGCACCGGTCCGGGAGCCGGGTGCCTGCGCTGCGACGGTAGCCGTTCTCGCCCGCGCGGTCAGCGAGCGTCGCGGCAGCCGGCGCAGGTGCCGACCAGGTCGAGGCGGTGGTGCGCGGTCCGGAAGCCGGTGTCGGCCCCCACTCGCTGCGCGGCCTCCGCCAGCAGCACCTCCAGTGCCGGGTCGACCGTGAAGTCGGCCACGTCACCGCAGGAGGAGCAGATGAGGTGATGGTGGTGGCCGGCGAGCTCCTCGGTCAGCTCGAACCGGGCGAACTCGTCGGTGCCGATGACCCGGTGCACGATCCGGGCCTGCTCGAGGACCGCCAGGTTCCGGTAAGTCGAGCTCTGGGCGAGCGTCGGCACCCGCGCCAGCAACTCGGCGATGGTCAGCGGCCGGGGAGCTTCGGCCAGGGCGGCCACGATGGCCCGGCGGCCAGCGGTGTAGCGCTGGCCGTCGTGGCGGAGGCGTTCGGCGGCGGTGCGGTGGACGTCCACCGGCTCGGCGGCGGCGTCGGTTTCGGGATTCGATCCCACCACCGAAGCCTATCCAGGTGATGAGAATCGGTGAGAAGAGCCGGCGGGGCACTCGCCTGTGGGTCAGGTCGGTCCTGGGCTGGCGGCTGCGTAGGCTCCGGGGCCATGACCACGGCGCCGGTTGTCCCCCCGATCGACCGCCCGACAGACCTGCCGGGATTCCCCGGGGCCCGGCGCCCCGACCGATCCCGCTGGGTCACCACCAGCGGTGTCGCCATCGCCACCTACGAGTGGGGCCCGCGGGACGCGCCCCCGATCCTCGCCGCCCACGGGGGCTTCGACTTCGCCGGGACATTCGACGTCTTCGCCCCGATGCTCGTCGAGGGCGGCTGGAGGGTCGTGGCCTGGGATGCTCGCGGTCACGGTGACTCCGAGCACGCAGTGCTCTACAACTGGGGTGCCGACCTGCGAGACGCCCTCGCCGTGCTCGACAGCGTGGGCGAGGAGCCGATGGTGTTCCTCGGTCACTCCAAGGGCGGCGGGCTCATGCTGGAGCTGGCGGATGCGCTGCCCCACCGGGTCTCCCACCTCGTCAATCTCGACGGTCTCCCGTCGAAGAACAACTGGCCCGACGTCTCGGACCATGAGCGCACCCGGATGCTCCACGACGAGCTGTCGGGCTGGCTCGACCACCGCCGGCGCTGTGCCACTGCGGTACGGCGAGCAGGCACGCTGGAGGAGCTGGCCGAGCGTCGGGCCCGGATGAACCCGCGGTTGCCGATCGAGTGGCTCCGGTACCTCGTCACGGTCGGCGCCCGGCACGACGAGGACGGCTGGCGCTGGAAGATCGACCCCACCCTCCGCCTGGGTGGTTTCGGGCCGTGGCGTCCGGAGTGGTCCATGGAGCGCATGCCGGGCCTGTCCGTTCCCGTGCTCGGTGTGTTGGGGCTCGAGGTCGAGGTCATGGGTTGGGGGACCCGTCCCGCCGACGTGGAGCCCTACCTGCCCCCCGGTGGTCGGCTGGAGGCCCTCGACGGCGTGGGGCACTTCGTGCACATCGAGCAGCCCCGGCTGGTGGCCGACCTGGTGCTCGAGTTCCTGGGGAGCCCACCACGATGAGGTTCGTGATCCACAACCGGGCCCAGCTCGCCCTGCATCCGCTGCGCGACGCCATCGCGGGGCTCGACCGGCCGCTGCTGCTCCTCCACGGGCTGGGCGAGCGGACACCGTCAGCGCCGCCGCCGTGGGCAGAGGCGTGGCCCGGGCCGATCTGGGGGCTGGATTTCACCGGGCACGGCGCCTCCACCGTCCCCACCGGAGGGGGCTACACGGCTGAGATGCTCATGGCCGACGCCGACGCTGCCCTGGCGGAGCTGGGCCCGTCGACCGTACTCGGCCGGGGGCTGGGTGCCTATGTCGCGCTACTGATCGCGGGTGGGCGGCCCGAGCTGGTGCGAGGGGCGATCCTGGCCGACGGCCCAGGGTTGGCGGGCGGAGGGGTCCGGCCCGGCACGGCGTACGTCCCGCGGCTCAGCCGGCTGGGATCGGGCGCGGAGGCGAAACCGTCGGCCCCCGACCCCTGGGCGCTGTTCGAGCTGTCGCGCGACGTGCGCCCGCCGGACTACGCCTCGGAGTACGTCCGCCAAGCCGTGCAGTGGTCCGGCCTCGAACGCCCCTTCGTGGTGGCGGCGGTGACCCGACCCGAGTGGCTGGCAGCAGTGGTGGCCGAGCCGGGGGTGGTCGAGGGCTCGATCGTTGAGGCACTCAGGTGGTTCGCCGGTCCGGGGGGCGAGGGGAGCCCGGCATCGCTGTCGATCCCGACGCGCTGACCGCAGTCGGCGATCAGCGCCGCAAGCCGGCGATGAGCGTCTCGATGAGCGAGTCGATGAGCGCTGCGGTGGTGTCCTGATCGAACCCGAAGCCGAGGAGCAACACCTCGGCTGCGCCGTGCACGCCCGTCCAGAGGGTCAGCGCCACCAGGAGCGGGTCATCAGAGCGCAGCAGTCCCTGGTCGACGGCCTCGACGGCCGCATCGTGCGCGATCTCGAACGCCTTGGTCGCCGCCGGCAGCTCCTGGCCGGTGGCGTCGGCCACGCTCAGGCGGGGCGGGAAGAGGAACATCGTACGGAACAGCCCCGGATTGCTCACCGCGTGCTCGATGTAGGCCCGGCTGAACTGCCGGATGCGTGCCAGCGGGTCTGGGTCGTCGACCCGTTCGAGCAGGTCGATCAGGCGCTCGAACTCGCCTTCCGCCACCGCGCGGAGCAGGTCCCGCTTGTCGTTGACGTGGGCGTACAGCGCTGGTGCGGTGACCCCGAGCAGGCCGGCGATGCGCCGCAACGAGACCGACTCGAGGCCTTCCCGCTTGATCAGCTCGCGGGTGACGGCCACGATCGACTCGCGGCTCAGGGATCCGGCCATGTCCCCAGCTTCGCACGTCCCGTCGCCGGGCTCATCGTGGTCGGGTCGGCGCGACCGGGCCGGCCGGCCGTCACCATCGGCCCCCGCTGGTCAGTAGCTGTTCGATCACCCCTTCGGGTGCCGGCCGGGCGATGTGGAACCCCTGTGCCTTGTCACAACCCAACTGGCGCAGCTCGGCGAGCTGTTGCGCGGTCTCGACCCCCTCGGCCACGGCTTCCAGGCCGAGCGTGTGCGCGAGGGTGATGATCGCGGTGACGATCGCCGAGTCACCCGGATCGCGCCCCAGCCCGTGCACGAACGATCGGTCGACCTTCAACAGATCGACCGGGAAGCGGCGCAGGTAGCTGAGCGACGAGTAGCCGGTCCCGAAGTCGTCGACCGCCAGCTTGACGCCCAGGTGCTTGAGTCGACCCAGGGTCTCGTGGGACATCTCGACGTCGTCCATGAGCACGCTCTCGGTGATTTCGATCTCCACCAGGGCCGGGTCGACGCCGGTCGAGGTGAGCACCGTCGCCACCTCGTCCACCACGTCCGGATGGCCGAGCTGGCGCCCGGAGAGGTTGACCGAGACCACGAGCTGGTCGAGCGACGGTGTCTGGGCCCGCCAGCGCTGCACTTGGCGGCACGCCTGCTCGAGCACCCATGCCCCGATGGGCACGATGAGCCCGGTCTCTTCCGCCACCCGGATGAAATCGCCGGGGTTGAGCATTCCTCGCTCGGGGTGTTCCCATCGCAGCAGCGCTTCGACCCCGGAGATGTCGCCGCTCGCGAGGCAGACGACCGGTTGGTAGAAGACCCGCAGCTCCCGTCGCTCGAGTGCTCGGCGCAGGGCGCTCTCGATGTCGAGCCGGTCGATGGCGTGGGCCCGCATCGTGCTGTCGAACACCACCCACCGGCCGCGGCCTCGCTCCTTGGCTCGGTACATCGCAGCGTCCGCGTCCCGGATGAGAGCTTCGGGTTCGGCAGTCGGATCCTCCGGGAAGGCGAGGCCGATGCTGGCCCCGACGAAGACCTCGTTTTCATCTGCCGGGAACGGGCTGTCGAGCGCGGCGATCAACCGTTCCGCGATGGCGATCGCGTCCTTGCGATCGACCAGGTCCTCGCAGAGCACCACGAACTCGTCTCCACCGAAACGGGCGATCGTGTCGCCCGGGCGAACGGCAGCCTGGAGCCGTTCGGAGATGGCGACCAGCAGCCGGTCCCCCAGCCCGTGCCCCAGGCTGTCGTTCACGACCTTGAAGTGATCGAGGTCCAGGAAAAGCACGGCCAGCGGGCGCTGGTGTCGCCGGGATCGAGCGAGCGCCATCGTGAGCCGATCGATCAACAGGGTGCGGTTGGGGAGGCCCGTGAGCGGGTCGTGGGTGGCCTGGTGCGCGAGCCGGTGCTCGAAGGCCTTGAGTTCGGAGATGTCTCGCAGCACCGCCGAGTAGTACTCGGCACGACCACGGTGGTCGCGATGGACGAGCAACTGCGCGAGGTGCGGCACTTCGCTGCCATCGTGGCGCACCAGAGGGATCTCGCCGCTCCAGACGTCGTGGGCGTCGAGCGCGGGGGCGGCGTCCAGCGCCAATCGCTCGATCAGCTCTCCGGGAAGGTGTTCGAACACATCGAACCCTTCGAGTTCGGCATGCTCGGACAAACCGAAGAACTGTCGGCTCGCTCGGTTGAGGTACAGCAGCCGCCCGCTCGCGTCGGCCATCGCCACGAGGTCGTTAGTGGCCTCGAAGATGTCGATGAGCCGTTGCGAGTCCTGTTGGGCAGCGATCCGCTCGGTGATGTCTTCGATCGCGCCGACCGTCCCTGCGAAGGTGCCGTCGTCGTCGTAGAGGGGCGCCGTCTGCACCGCCACCCAGCGGATGTCGCCGTCGGGCCGCACCACCCGGAACTCTTCTTTCGCAGCTGCCCGCCGTGCCCCGGCCTGCCCGGCGTCCAAGCGGGCGCGGTCGTCGGGGTGGATGATGCGCCGCCAGCCGTGGCCGAGCGCGTGCTCGATGGCGAAACCGGTGATCTCCTGCCAGCGATGGTTGACGTAGATGCACTCGCCGAGCGCGTTCTGCTGGAAGATCCCCGTAGGCGAGGATCGGGCCAGTGACCGGAAGAGGCGTTCACTCTCTCGCAGAGCCTGCTCCGCCTGGCGCTGGTCGGTGACGTCGCGGTAATTGGCCACCATCCCGGCGATGGTGCGGTCCTTGCGCCGGTTGGTGAAGGTGCACTCAAGCCATCGCCAGCTACCGTCACGGTGCCGAACCCGGCACACGATGCTGGACGTCGACCCCGGCTTGCGGAGCGCGGTCAGGAAGGCCTCGGTCGCCGCTTTGAGGTCATCAGGGTGCGCGTAGTCACCGACCCAGGCACCGAGCAGTTCGTCGTCTGTGTAGCCGATCACCTCGACCGCCGAAGGGCTGCACCATCGCACCCTGGCGTCGTCGTCGAGGATCTGGACGACCGAACCGGAGAAGCGCACCAGTGACCGGAACCGCTCTTCGCTCGCCCGCAGGGCCTCCTCGGCCCGCTTCTGGTCGGTCACGTCGCGGATGTTGATCACCACGGCGCGCACCGCATCGTGGTCGAGGAGGTTGACCGCGACCGCTTCGGCCCACCGGTAGGTGCCATCCGCGTGCAGCACCCTTGCCTGCAGGCTGGCTCTGGACTGAGGTTCGCTCATCACCTCGGCCAGCGCGGTGGCTACCCGTTCGACGTCGTCGGGATGCACCCATTCGAAGCGTCTGCTCCTCTGCACCTCCTCGAAGGGCCGGCCGAAGAGCTTTTCGATCGACGGGGTGGCGTAGGTGATCACCGCCTGACCATCGAGCAGGAGGATGCCGTCGTGGCTGTTGCGCACCAGTGCTTCGAAGCGTTCCTCGCTCTGCTTGCGCACCTGTTCCGCGGTGAGCCGCCAGCGCACGTCGCGGACGTTGATCACCACACCCTCCAGCCGATCGTCGGTGCGCCACGCGCTGCCCACCACCTCGGCCGGGAGCCACTCCCCGGTCGATCGGCGGATGCGCACCACGATCGGATCCGCCGGTCGGTCCGACGTCACCGCTTCGGCCAATCGGTCGAAGGCGGGGGAACGGTCCTCGGGGTGGACGAGATCGAAGGCGTTGGTGCCTGTGAGCTCGTCGGTCGACCACCCGAGCATCTCGGTCACCCCGGGACTGACCCAGACGATCTGGCCATGCTCGGAGATAACGGCAATGAGATCACGACTGTTCTGCAGCACCGCACGGAGTCGGTCCTCGCTCGCTCTGAGGGCGTCCTCGGCGTGGCGCCGCTCAGTCACGTCTCGGTAGTTGGCGAAGATCGCACCGATGGACGGGTCGTCCAGATGGTTGCTGGCGACGATCTCGATCCAGCGCCAGGAACCGTCGGCATGGCGCATGCGAAGTTCCCATCGAAGGGGCTCGCCGGTCCCCGTGATCACTCGCTCCCAGTGAGTTCGGGAGGTCTGGCGATCCTCAGGGTGCAGGATCGTGGTGGGGTCCAAAGCCAGGTATTGCTCCACCGTGTAGCCCAGCGTGCGCTCCACGGAGGGCGACACGTACCGGACCCGCCCGTCCGGGCCGAGCAGGCTCACGACGTCTCCGGGCAACCGGGAGAGCATCGAGAGCCGCTCTTCGATGGTGGTCATCGGTTCCATCGAGCTCGTCCGCTCCCCCCAGCTGACCGGCACGCCCGGCCGCGGGCAACGCCCCACGGGTTGGTGGGACCATGCTACGGGTCGGTCAGGTGCCGTGCCGGGGGTCGACCTCCTCAGCGGTCACGAGTAGCGACGTAGCCGGCCAAGGCGACGAGCGCAGCGCGAGCCTCGTCCCGCAACGGCGCTCGTCGTGCCGCGTCGATCGCCTGGTCGGTGAGCGCGGTGATCGACCGCTCGATCTCCCTACGAGCTCCGCAGGACTCGAGCAACGCTTGGAGGGCGGCGATGCCATTCTCGTCGAGCATCGGGTCGCCCACTCGCTCGAGCAGCGCCGCCTCGTCGCCGGTGCAGCGCTGCCGGGCCACCGCCAGCAGCGGGGTGGGCTTGCCTTCGAGGAGGTCCTCACCGACCGGCTTGCCCATCCGAGCCGGGTCGCCGAACACGCCGAGCAGGTCGTCGCGGAGCTGGAAGGCTTCACCCAGCGGCTCGCCGTAGGCGGAGAGCGGACCGGCCAGCTCGTCGAGGAGGCCGGCCAGTGCCGCGCCCAGGTGCAGGGGCCGCTCGATCGTGTACTTCCCCGACTTGTAGCGCGAAATCCGCCGCGCGGTGGGCAGATCGACCGACCCCCGGGCGGTGCCGACCACATCGAGGTACTGGCCGATGTTGACCTCGATCGCGAGCTGGTTCCACATCCGGGCTGCTCGCTCGCCCAACCCCACGACCAGCTCGTTCGCCAGGACGTGGGCCAGGTCGCCCACCAGGATCGCCACCCCCTCCCCGAACCGCCCCGGGTCGCCGACCCAGCCCTCTGCCCGGTGGATCGCCGCGTATTCGACGTGGACCGTCGGCGCGCCGCGCCGCCGGACGGACTCGTCCATCACGTCGTCGTGGATCAGCGCGAAGGCGTGCAGCAGCTCGAGCGCAGCACCAGCGTCGACGACGACGGGATCGTCAGGCCTTCCGCCCGCGCCGACGAACGCCCAGTAGCAGAATGCTGGCCGGAGCCGCTTGCCGCCGGACAGCACCAGTCGCCGGATCGACGCCAGCGGTCGCTCCAGTTCCGGATCGATCGGCACCCACTCGGCGATCGCCTGATCGACCACGGCGGCGAGACGCTCCCGCACCGGTGCTCCGATGACCTCCACCTCACCGGGCAGGTCGGGCGGGTCAGCTCGATCGGCTCGCTCGGCAGCCCGCTCGCCCTCCATCGACCCGGACCAGGCGGTCATTCGGCAGGTTCCTCGAGGATCTGCTCGATCTCCACCCGGGCATCGAGGATCCGGCCCCGGCAGAAGCGGACGAGGGCCGCCGCTCGGCGGACCTGGGCCGCGAGCCGGTCCACGTCCACGTCGTCGCCCTCGAGCTCGGCGAGGATCGCCTCCAGCTCGGCGACGGCCGCCGCGTACGTGAGCTCCTCGTCCTCAGCCATCGCTAGCCATCGTTCCCACTGCCCCGCGTCGGTCGAGCTCGACCCGCTCTACCCGGCTCACCACCGTCCCGTCGACGAGCACGGTCACGAGCTGCTGGCCCTCGGTGAGGTCCCGAGCCGTGCGAACCACCCGACCGGACGGATCCGTGGTGATCGACCAGCCCCGGGCCATCGCCCGTTCGGGGTCGACCGCAGCCACCCGGGCCGTGTCCCGGTCGAGCCGCAGCTCGGCCCTCTCCAGCGCGGCGAGCGCGGCTCGTGCGGCGCGCCGCTCGGCGTCGATCGTGCGTTGGTGCTGGCGCTCGAGGGTCGCGCTCGACAAACGGACGAGCGAGGCGAGCGATGCGTCGAGGCGCCGCTCGTAGCGCTGGACGAGCACGGAGGACCGGGAGCCGATCGCGTGCCACAGCGTGTCCACCCGTTCGATCGAGCGCCGGACGTGTTCCACTAGCCGCGCCGCGCAGGCGGTGGGCGTCTTGCAGGAGGAGTGCGCCACGGCATCGGTGACCGATGTGTCGGTCTCGTGCCCGATGCCGGTCGTCACGGGCACCGGCATCATCGCCACCGCGCGGGCCACGATCTCGTGGTCGAACAGCGCCAGGTCGGTCTTGGCGCCGCCGCCCCGGATGATCGCCACCACGTCGACCGGTGCGTCACGGAGGTGCTCGAGGGCCGCCACCAGCGTGTGCTCCGCCCCCTGGCCTTGCATCCGCGCCGGTGCCAGCACGACCCGCCATGCCAGCCCGCTCGCTTCCAGCTCGTGCACGAAGTCGGCCATCGCGGCACTGCCCGGGCTGGTGACCAGCCCGACCCGTAGCGGCCCGGGAGGCAACGTCAGGTTCCGGTTGCGTTCCGCCAGCCCTTCACGGGTCAGGATCTCGAGCACCCGCTGGCGGTCGGTGGCGATCAGACCGAGTGTGTAGTCCGGGTCGATCCCCGACATGCGGAGCTGCAGCCGTCCCTGCTGGGTGAACAGCTCGATCCGCCCCCGGATGCGGATGCTCATCCCGTCGGCCATGCGTACACCCCCCGCCTGCCGGAGCACCGTGTTGACGTACTGCCGCGCGGCGGCGAACAACACCACCCCGATCGAGGCGTCGGGCGGCTCGCCCGGCGGACCGGGATCGACGAGGTGGAAGTAGACGTGACCGGCTGGCGAGCGCGACAAGTTGGCGATCTGGCCCTGCACCCACACCTCGCGAGGGAACCAGGCGTTCAGCGCGGTGTGGATGCCGGACGTGAGCTCGCGGACCGTGAAGGTGCCGGACTCCATCGCCCGAACCTACCCCGGGCCGGCCCTCACCCCCATCCCGTGTCGAGCTCCCTGGCCGACGGGGGATCCTGGTCGTGGGGCCGTCGTAGGATCCCCGCTCGTGGAGCCGGTGGTCGAGCGCATCGTGGCAACGATCGGGGATGTGTCCTGTTCATCGCCGGTCACGGGCCCGGGCACTGTGCACGTGGGCGGCCTCGACGTCGCGTTGGGCGAGGTACGGCCGGGCACCCCCGTGGCGTGGTCCCTGACCAATGCCGGGGACGCGCCGGTGCGGGTGCGGTCGGTCGCGGTCGTGTTCCGGCTTCCCGGGATCACCGGGCCCCTACGGATGCTGCGCCACGGGTACCAGTCGTGGTCCCGCACCGACGTCGCGGTCTTCGGGGTCGACCGGGATCCGTCCACCACCCCGGGCTCGGTCGAGATGATGCAGGGCATCCACCACGCTGACCAGCGCCGGGCGTTGGACGGCGAGCTGCGCTCCGAGTGGCTCACCGTGCTCCGGGACGCCGGTGGGCGCTCGATGCTCGCCGGGTTCGATGCGGGGGTCGAGCACGACGGCACGTGGCGGCTACGACCGTCCGGCGATCCGGGCGCCACCCCCGAGCTGTGGGCGGAGGCGTTTCTCGGTGATGCCCAGCTCGGGCCGGGCGAGTCCCGAGCGTTGCACCCGTTCGTGACCGAGCCGGTCGCCGACGGTGACGTGTGCGCGGCCCTCGATCGCTGGGCCCGCCGGGTCGGCTCGCTGGGCGGGGCCCGGATCTCGGCGCCGTACCAGGTCGGCTGGTGCTCCTGGTACCACTACTTCCACGGGGTCACCGAGCAGCACGTCCGCGACAACTTGTCCCTGGCGGGGAACTGGCCCTTCGAGGTGTTCCAGATCGACGACGGCTATCAGTCCGCGATCGGCGACTGGCTCACCACCAACGAGAAGTTCCCCTCGTCACTCGACGCGCTGGCCGGCGTGATCGCGGCGGCCGGACGCCGGCCGGGGATCTGGTTGGCGCCGTTCATCGTGGCCCCCGATTCGGAGATCGCCCGGCGCCATCCCGAGTGGTTGGCCCGCTTCGCCGACGGCCAGCCGCTGTGGGGCATGGTCAACCCGGAGTGGGGTGGTGGTCGCGGTGGGGTCATGTACGCGCTCGACACCACCCGGCCCGAGGTCCTCGCCCACATCGAGGAGGTCTGCCGCTCGCTCGTGGAAGCGGGCTTCACCTACCTGAAGCTCGATTTCACCTTCGCGCCCTCATTCGACGGCGTGTGGTCCGATCCGTCGTGCACCCCTGCCCAGCGGGTGCGCGCCGGCTACGAGGCGGTCAGGCGAGGGGCGGGTGACGGCACGTTCCTGCTGGGGTGCGGGGTTCCGCTCAGCCACGTGGTCGGACTGGTCGACGGCAACCGCATCGGCCCTGATGTCGCTCCGTCGTGGTCGTTGCCGGGCACTGCGGTCACGTTGCCGGGCTACGAGGCCACCGCGCCCGCCACCCTGCACAGCTGGGCGAGCACCCTGTCCCGGAGCTTCATGCACCGGCGGCTGTGGCTGAACGATCCGGACTGCCTGATGCTGCGCACCGACGAGACGGATCTCACCGTCGAGGCGATCACGACATGGGCGCACGCGGTGGCGGTGTCCGGCGGCATGGCCCTCGTGTCCGATGACCTCGCCCTGCTCGGTGCCGGTGCCCGATCGCTCCTCGACGACGTGGTGGTGATCGGGCGCGCCGCCGATCGGGCCGCGATCGAAGGTGCTGCACCCCGCTGCGAGGACCTGATGGACGCAGCGGTCCCCACGACCCTCACCGCCGCCGGCTACGCACTCACGGCCGATCCGGCCACCGCCACGTCCACGCTGTCACGCCCGGCTTGAGCATCGGGCCGCCAGGGGCGGCGGGAGGCGACGCTACGGTGAGGACGATGCTCATCGGTGGTCACGTCAGCCCGGACGATCCCATCGGCACGGCCGCCGCCGAGGGGGCCGAGTGCGTGCAGATCTTCCTCGGCAACCCGCAGAGCTGGAAGGCACCCAAGCCCCGTGACGACGCGGACGCCCTGCGGGCCTCGCCGGTGCCGATCTACGTGCACGCGCCCTACCTGGTGAACCTGGCATCGCCGAACAACCGGGTGCGGATCCCCTCCCGCAAGATCCTCCAACAGACCTGCGACGCCGCCTCCGCCATCGGCGCCCGAGCCGTGATCGTGCACGGCGGGCACATCACCGAGGACGACGACGAGCGAGCGGGCTTCGAACGGTGGCGCAAGGCGATGGAGCAGCTCGAGTCCGACGTGCCCGTCTATCTCGAGAACACCGCGGGTGGCGATCACGCCATGGCTCGCCACTTCGACACCATCGCCCGGCTGTGGGATCACATCGCGGAGTTCGGCGTGGGGTTCTGCCTCGACACCTGCCATGCCCACGCTGCCGGCGAGGACCTCCTGAGTGCCGTCGACCGGATCAGGTCGATCACCGGCCGCATCGACCTGGTCCACTGCAACGACTCCAAGGACGCCTACGGCTCGGGTCGCGACCGCCACGAGCACCTCGGGCGGGGGATGATCGACCCCGACGCCCTGGTGGTGGTCGTGCGCGAGGCAGGAGCCCCGGTCATCTGCGAGACCGGGGACGACGCCCGCAAGGACGACATCGCCTGGTTGCGCCAGCGGGTCCAGGTCGACTCGAGCACCTAGTCTCCGGCCATGAGCAACGACGGGGGATCCCTGTTCGACCTCGATGGCCGGGTGGCCATCGTCACCGGTGGGAGCCGGGGGCTCGGCCGGGCCATCAGTCTGGGCTACGCAGCGGCCGGGGCGAAGGTCGTGATCGCCAGCCGCAAGCAGGCCAACTGCGAGGCTCTGGCCCGGGAGATCGAAGCGGCGGGTGGTGAGGCCCTCCCCGTCGCCACCCACGTGGGCAAGGTCGAGGAGATCGAGCGGCTGGTCGACACCACGGTCGCCACCTTCGGCCGGCTGGACATCCTGGTCAACAACGCGGCCAACCCCCTGGGCGGGATGCTGACCGAGGTCACCGAGCTGGCCTTCGAGAAGAGCTACGCGGTGAACGTCAAGGGCCCGCTGTTCCTCTCGGCCCGAGCGGTCGATCACCTGGCCGCATCGGGACACGGGGTGATCGTGAACGTGATCACGGCGGGAGCATTCAACCCGGGCGAGTCGCTCGGGCTGTACTGCTCGGGCAAGGCCGCGCTGTGGAACCTGACGAAGGTCATGGCCAAGGAGTGGGCACCGCGAGGTGTGCGGGTGAACGCCCTCGCGCCAGGGCCGTTCGCCACCGACATGATGGCGGCGACCTACGAGGTCCCCGAGTTCCGCGACGCCATCGTGGCGTCGACCCTGCTGAAGCGCATCGCCGACCCCGAGGAGATCGTGGGGGCCGCCCTGTTCCTCGCCAGTGACGCCTCGTCGTACATGACCGGATCGGTGCTCCCGATCGACGGCGGCATCATGGCCTGACGCGGATCACGCCGGCGCAGCGGCGCCGGAGGTGTCGGCCGTGTCGGATCCGGCAGCCTCGACGGCCGACCGCACGAGGACCCGGTACAGGTCCGCGTACAGGCCACCTGCCGCCAGCAAGGTGGTGTGCGTGCCCCGCTCGACGAGCCGGCCCTCGTCGAGCACCAGG
This sequence comes from Rhabdothermincola sediminis, assembly GCF_014805525.1. Lineage (NCBI taxonomy): Bacteria > Bacillati > Actinomycetota > Acidimicrobiia > Acidimicrobiales > Iamiaceae > Rhabdothermincola > Rhabdothermincola sediminis. The sequence goes on from NZ_JACFSZ010000008.1 coordinate 25,184, forward strand.
ATCTGGTCCGCTGCCACGATGGTCGACAAGCGGTGGGCGATGACGATCGAGGTCCGCCCGGCCAGCGCAGCGCCCAGGGCCTGCTGCACCAGCGCTTCGTTCTCCGAGTCGAGATGGCTGGTGGCCTCGTCGAGGATCACGATCGCCGGGTCTTTCAACAGCATCCGGGCGATGGCCAGGCGCTGTTTCTCGCCGCCGGAGAGCCGGTAGCCCCGCTCGCCGACGATGGTGTGGTAGCCGTCGGGCAGCGCGGCGATGACGTCATGGATCTGCGCCGCTCGGCAGGCCGCTTCGATCTCTGCGTCGGTGGCCGACGGCCGCGCGTAGCGCAGGTTGGCCACGACCGAGTCGTGGAACAGGTGGGGGTCCTGGGTGACGACGCCGATCGCCTCGCGCAGCGACACCTGTGTCAGGTCGCGCACGTCGCGCCCGTCGATCCTCACCGCCCCCGAGGTGACGTCGTAGAGCCGGGGGATGAGCGACGTGAGCGTGGTCTTGCCCGCCCCCGATGGCCCCACGAGGGCCACGAGCTGGCCGGGCTCGATCGTGGCGGTGATGCCGCGGAGCACTGGCTCACCTGGCTCGGCGTTCAGGGCGACGCCGATCTCGGACTCAAGCGAGGCGACCGACACCTCCGCCGGGGTCGGGTAGCGGAACCACACCCGGTCCAGCTCGATGTGACCCCGCGGCTCGATCAGGTCCACCGCGCCGGGGCGGTCGATGATCGGGTTGGGCGCGTCGAGCACCTCGAAGACCCGATCGAACGACACGAACGCGGTCATGATGTCGACGCGGGCGTTGGTCAGGCTGGTGAGCGGGGTGTAGATGCGGGTCACGTACGCCGCCATCGCCACGAGGGTGCCCAGGCTGACGGCGCCGGAGATCACCAGCTGGCCGCCGACCCAGTAGACGGCTGCGGTGCCCACCGCGCCGACGAGGCCGAGCGCGATGAAGAAGGTGCGGCCGTACATGGCGCTCTTGATGCCGATGTCGCGCACGCTGCCGGCGCGCTGGGCGAAGTCCCGGGACTCGCGATCGGGATTCCCGAACAGCTTCACCAGCAGGGCGCCCGCCACGTTGAACCGCTCGGTCATCTGGGTGTTCATCGCCGCGTTGAGGTTCATGCTCTCCCGGGTGATCGCCTGTAGGCGGCGGCCGACCCGCTTCGCGGGAACGATGAACAGCGGCAGCAGCACCAGGGCGAGCACCGTGAGCCGCCATTCGAGGACGAACATCGCCCCGAGCGTGGTGGCCAGGACGATCACGTTGGACACCACCGAACCCAGCGTCGCGGTCATGGCCCGTTGGGCGCCGATGACGTCGTTGTTCAACCGGCTGATCAGCGAGCCGGTCTGGGTACGGGTGAAGAAGGCGATGGGCATCCGTTGCACGTGATCGAACAGCGCCCTGCGGAGATCGAAGATGAGGCCTTCACCTATCCGGGAGGAGTACCAGCGCTCCGCGAACGCCAGCGCGGCATCAGCTACCGCGGCCACCACCACCAGGCCCGCGAGGAGATGAAGCTGGCCGCGGTTGCCTTCGGGGACTGCGCTGTCGATGATCTGGCGGAACAGCAACGGCGGGGCGAGGGCCACCAGAGCCGCGCCGAGGATGACCGCGACGAAGCCCGCGAGCATCCAGCGGTAGGGCTTGGCCAGGTGCAGCACCCGACGCACCACGTCCTTGCCCACCGTGGCCCCCTTGATCGCCTCGGGGTCGGCACCCATGGCCAGGTGCGGCGGCATGCGCATGAGGCCAGGTTACGGGTGTGACCCGGCGATGAGCCGCTACGACGAGCGCAGCTGGAGGGCCCGCTGGCTCTTGGTGAGGGTGAGCGTGGGGCCGTCGATCCGGTAGCTGACCGTCCCCTCGAGGATCTCGTCCAGGGTGCGAGCAAGACTCGCCGCCGCAGCGTCGGTCTCGGGCGGCGGTCGCTGGCAGTCGAAGGTGCGGGGTCGGGCGGGCCCGATGACGAGCGTCGAGCCGGTCACCTGCAGTGGCGCGGAGGCACCGTCGCACCCCACGCTCCACTCGATGGCGTCGTTGCCGATCTGGACCGTCGCGGTGACCCCGGCGGGCGCGCTCGACGCCGTCTCGCCCTCGATAAGCCCGGTGAGGGTCCACGTGCCAGCGAGTGGCCGGTCGGGCTCCGCGACCCGTTGGTCGGTGAACACGATGGTCGTGTCGCCGCCGGTGAGGGTGAGCTCGGTGGCGGTCACCTGCAGCGTCGGCCGGGCGAGGAGCAGGCCCGCGAACCAGCGGTCCTGATCCATGAGCGCCGGGTCCTCGCACGCCATCTCGGTCATGGCGAGGTCCTCGACGAGAAGGCGGTCACCGTCGAGACGGAAGTCGCCGCCGAGCGAGTTGCAGCCGGGGCTGGCTGCGAGTCGCCCGTCCTCGAACGAGAGCCGGATCGGCTGGAGCCCCGCGAGCTGGCGGGAGGCACCGCTCTCCGTCACGGAGACCGAGAGGAAACTCCTTCCGGACAGCTCGGACGGGGAGGTGACCGCCGTTCCCGACGGCGTCCCACGGCCGCAGCCCGCGACCGCCAGCGTGACGGCGACCGCGGCGAGGAATGCTCTCATGGCTGGTTCGACGTCGCTTGATCGCGGGTGGTTCCCGACCGGTGGGCGAGCTGCACAGGTGGCGGAGGGTGTGGGATTCGAACCCACGGTGACCCGGAGGCCACAACGGCTTTCGAGGCCGCCCCATTCGTCCGCTCTGGCAACCCTCCGGCGTGGACTCTAGCGGTCGCGGCCTGCCCCCGGATCCGGCACGTGCCGGCGGTGATCAGCGGCGGTCCCGGAAGAACGACGTGAGCAGCGCCCCACAGGCCTCGGCTTGCACCCCGCCGGTGAGCTCGAACTCGTGGTTCAGGCGTGGGTCGCACGAGAGGTTGTAGAGCGAGCCGCACGCTCCGGCCTTGGGGTCGGTGGCGCCGAAGACCAGACGCCCGATGCGGGCGTTGACGAGCGCGCCGGCGCACATCGGGCAGGGCTCCAGCGTCACGACCATCGTCGCCCCGTCGAGGCGCCAGCGGCCGAGTGCCTCCGCGGCGTCGCGCAGGGCGAGCAACTCCGCGTGCGCCGTGGGGTCCCCCAGCTTCTCCCGCTCGTTGTGCCGCCGCGCCACCACCCGCCCGCCGATGACCACCACCGCGCCGATCGGCACGTCACCATGGTTCGGCGCACGGCGCGCTTCGTCGAGGGCGATGGCCATGGCTGCGTCGTCGTCCACGGAGCGGGACCCTAGCGGCGGCCGGGTCGGTCCCCCGGATCACCCGGCCGGCCGTCTACGGTCGGGAGCGTGGGCTGCTCGTCGACGCTCCTGGCGGAGTGGCCGCGCAACTGATGGTCGCTCTCCCTGAGGTCATGAACGCTCCCGTCACCGGCCATGGCGACGACCGGCACCGGCGTCGGGGGTGGCGGGTCGTGCTCTTCGCCGTCTTCACCCTCACGGGGTTCTCCGCGCTCACCCTCCAGGTGGTGTGGCAGCGGGTGATCGCGCTGCATTCGGGGGTGGATCTCGTCTCGTTCACCACGGTGGTCGCCGCCTTCCTCGCGGGGCTCGGTCTGGGCAGCCTGCTCGGTGGCTGGCTGGCTGACCGTCTGGGCCCGGCCCGTTCGCTCGTCGCGTTCGCTTGCTCGAACGTGGCCATCGCCGGGTACGCCTTCGCGAGCATCTGGTTGCTCTACGACGTCTACGAGGACTGGGCCGGTGATCTCACCTCCCCGGGGGCCAAGTTCGCGTTCAACGTGATCCTGTTGATCATCCCCACCATCCTGATGGGGCTGTCCCTTCCGCTGGTCGCCCGGGGCGTCGTGGCCAGGGTGCGGGACGCAGGCTCGCTGGTCGGGCGGCTGTACGCCCTCAACACCCTCGGCGCGGCCGCCGGTGCGGCGACGAGCGGATGGGTGCTACAGGGATCGCTGGGTTTCGTGGACACCGTCCGCCTGGCCGGGGTGTTGAACCTCCTCGCGGCGGTCCTGGTGGGCTTGTCGGCTCGATCACCTCTCCGGAGCATCGACCGACCGGCCCGGTCCCTGCCCGGCACCGGGGCAGGCGATGACCCCGAGATGAGCGGGGCGGGCCAAGGCGGCCGAGCGGTGTGGCCCTGGTACGTGATCTACGGGCTCACCGGCGCGGTGGCCCTCGGCTTCGAGCTGGTCTTCTTCCGGCTGGTCGACGGCATCATGCGATCGAACAGCTACACGTTCGCTCACGTGCTCGCCAGCTACCTGACCTTCTTCGGCCTCGGGGTAGCCGTCGGGTCGGTGATCGTCAGGCGCACCGCCCGCCCCGATCGCTGGTTCCTCGGGTTGCAGTTCCTCGTCGGGTTGTGCGCGCTCGCCGGGGTCATCGCGTTCGTGCGTGTGCTCCCGCACACCCCCGTCTGGGACCGGGCCGCGGACTATCTCACCGGCGACGGGTTGAGCACCGGGTTCCGCCATCCCGACGGCTCGCTCAACCGGGCGTTCGGCCCGGTGCTGCTCGGCGTGCCGCTGCTGATCATGGCCGCACCCGTGGCCTGCATGGGGGCGGCGTTCCCGTGCGCGCAAGCGCTGGTGAGCCAGCGTGTGGAGACGCTCGGCCGGCACACGGGCCTGCTCCAGTTCTCGAACATCGTGGGCAACGTCGCGGGCACGTTGCTGGTGGGGTTCGTGGCGATCGATCATCTGGGCACCGCGGGCACCTACCGGGTGCTGGCGCTCGCCCTCCTGGTGCCCGGCCTGGCGGCTGCCTGGCTGACCACCGGCGGGCGGCGCCTGCTGCTCGCCGGGGGCGTGATCACGGCCCTGTCGGCGCTGCTCGTGCTGTTTCCGAGCAACCAGCGGCTGTGGGCGCAGCTCAACGGGGTGCCGGGTGATCACCTCATGCTCGCCGAGGATCGCTCCTGCGCCACCGCGCTCAAGCTGGTCGACGGTCAGTGGGTGCTCACCGTGAACAGCGCGTCGCAGAACAACTATCCCTTCGACGACTACCACGTGCTCATCGGGATGATGCCCACCCTGGTACACCCCGAGCCGGACACCGGCATGGCGCTGGGGCTCGGCATCGGCGCCACCCCTTACGGGCTGGCGGTCGACCCCCGCCTCGAGCGGATCACCACCGTCGAGATCTGCGGTGGGGAGCTCGACCTGCTCCGTGGTCTAGCGGACGGTGGGGCGTTCGAGCTGCAGCGCTTCTTCACCGATCCCCGCCAGCATCTGGTGGTCGGCGACGGTCGGGATCATCTGCTGCGCACCGGCAAGCGCTACGACGTGATCGTGGTCGACACCCTCCGCCCGCAGGCCGCGTTCAGTGGCAGCCTCTACTCCAAGGAGTTCTACGAGCTCGTGGCCTCTCGCCTCGACGGCGGTGGTCTCATGGCGCAGTGGGCCCCGAGCCCGCGGGTGACCAACACCATCACCGAGGTGTTCCCGCACGCGGTGCGGGTGACCGTGCCCCAGTACGGGAACTCCACGTTCATCGTGGCCAGCCGCTCGCCGATCGCCATCGATCGCGGCGCGCTGGTGGAGCGCTTCCGTGCCGGGCGCGACGCGTTCTCGACGACCCAGGCGGCCAGCCTCGAGGCCTATCTCGCCTCAGCGGTGGTGGAGTGCCTGGCCGACGGTGAACCGTTGCCCCCGGTGGCGCCGGAGGCAATCAACCGCGACCTGCGACCCCGCGACGAGTACTTCGTGAACGATCCAGGTCAGGTGGCCGAGCGCGCGCCGTCCTGCGGGTCCGGATGACCGGCTCGGTACCGGATCCGCAGGCTCGGCGGAGGGAGTGGGATTCGAACCCACGGTGGGTTGCCCCACACACGCTTTCCAAGCGTGCCGATTCGGCCGCTCTCGCATCCCTCCAGGGTGACGTCCCAGCACGGGAACGCAACCGGTGAGGCTATCCTGTGGGCCGGCCCGCTCTCGCACGTGGTGGTCGGGTCCTGTGCAATCGGAGCCCGTGAACCGAGTCAGGGCCGGGAGGCAGCAGCTCTCAGCGGGACCTGCGGTGTGCCGCAGATCGCCTGACCACCACGTGGGAGAGCGGGCCGCGGCGTCCCCGTGAGGCGACCGGTAGAGTCCGCTCGTGGCCTACCAGTCCCTCTACCGCCGCTACCGGCCGCAGCGCTTCTCGGAGGTCCGGGGTCAGGAGCACCTCGTGCGGGCGCTGCAGAACGCGGTGCGGGAGAACCGGGTGGGTCACGCCTACCTCTTCAGCGGCCCGCGCGGCACCGGCAAGACCTCCACGGCGCGGATCCTGGCCAAGGTCCTCAATTGCGAGCATCCCGTCGACGGCGAGCCCTGCTGCGCCTGCGAGTCCTGCGTCGCCATCGAGCAAGGAACCTCGTTCGACGTCCACGAGCTCGACGCCGCCTCGAACAACAAGGTCGAGGACATCCGTGAGCTGGTCAACAAGGCCGCGCTCGGCACTCCCGGGCGCACGAAGGTCTACATCCTCGACGAGGTGCACATGCTGACGCAGGCCGCGTCCAACGCGCTCCTCAAGACGCTCGAGGAGCCGCCCGAGCACGTGGTGTTCGTGCTGGCCACGACCGACCCGCAGAAGGTCCTCCCGACCGTGCGGAGCCGCTGCCAGCCCTTCGAGGTGCGGCTGCTGTCGGCCGACGAGCTGCGGAGCCTGGCCGAGTACATCGTGAAGGACGCCGGGCTCGACGTCTCCCCGGAGGCCATCGACTACGTCGTGCGGGTCGGTGCCGGCTCGGCCCGGGACATGGAGTCGGCCCTCGACCAGGTGGTCGCCGCGGGGGGCATCCCCGACGACGGCGACACCCTCGACGAGTTGGTGGAGGCGCTGTGCGAGCGCGACACCGGGCGGGCGCTGCTGGCGGTCGACCAGGCGATCGCCGCGGGGCGCAGCCCACGGGTGGTCGGCGAGCAGCTCGTCGGTCGGTTGCGCGACGTGTTCCTGGCCGCGGTCGGAGCCGACCTGTCCCGCCTCGACGACCGGGCCCGCGAGCGGGTCACGGACCAGGCGGCACGACTCACCGCACCGGGTGCGACGCGCGCCCTGGAGGTCATCGGTGAGGCGTTCGTGGGGATCCAGGACGCCCCGGATCCTCGCATTCCCCTCGAGGTCGCGCTGGTGCGCCTCACTCGCGACGACGCCGAGCTGAGCCTGGCCGCGCTCGCCGATCGGGTGGCGCGCCTCGAGCGGGGGGGTACGGCTCCCCGGGTGCCCGGCGGGGCTGGATCGGAAGGGATCGATGGGGGATCGGATCCCGGGAATGATGTGGAAGGAGCGGCCAGCGAAGGTGCTGGCGCTGCGGCGGGCACCGGCCGTCGTGGTCCCCGCCCCGCCGACGGTGCCCGGGAGGCGCTGGCGCAGCGTCGACGGGCCTCCCAACCGCAGGAGCGACCCCGGCCGCCGGCCGCCGCCGGGCCCTCGGCGCGCCCCTCGCCCGCTCGAGCGCTTCGTGACGCCGCGCCCGCTCCGCCGAGCACGCCCACCCCGCCAGCGGCAGCCGGTTCACCGGGAGGGGCAGCCGACGACCTGCCGTCCCGCGACGAGCTGACTCTCGCCTGGGGGGACACGATCCTGGCGTCACTATCGAATCGGGCCCGGTCGCGTTTCGCCGGGGGGCGGTTCATCACCGTGGAGGGTGGCGCGGCCGTGTTCGGCCTGCCCAACGTGCACCACGCCCGGCGTTGCGAAGAGGTGCGTGAGGAGGTGGAGCAGGCACTCGCCTCTCACTTCGCTCGACCGGTCCCGTTGCGGGTGGTGGTCGACGAGGGTGGGGCCACCGTTCAGGGTGGGTCCGCGACGGTCCCCGACCCCGAGCCCGATGAGGAGATCTCGCTGCAGGAGTTGAGCGAGTTGACCGATGCCACCGACGTCGCGACCTCTGGTCTGGAGCGGATCGCCGAGATCTTCCCCGGGGCCGAGCTCGTCGACGGTGGGGACAGCTGAACGATCGCCGAAGGAGCAGCGACGTGAGCGACCAGCCTTCCATGCCCGACTTCGACGCCTTGTTGTCGCAGGCGATGCAGATGCAACAACAGGTGATGGCGGCCCAGGCCGAGGCGGCGGCACGCCAGGTCACCGGGGTGGCGGGGGGCGGCGCGGTGGAGGTCGACGTCACCGGCGCGCTCGAGTTCATCGCGGTGCGCATCGCGCCGGAGGCGGTCGACCCCGACGACGTCGACTTGCTCGAGGACCTCGTACTCGCAGCCCTGCACGACGCGACGGCCAAGGTCCACGCACTCCAGGCCGAATCTCTGGGCGGGTTCGGTGAGCTGCTCGCCGAGTCGGGGCTCGGTGGGGTGCTGGGTGGTCCGGTGATGGACGTCGCCGCCGGCGAGGACCTCGACGAGGACTCGGGTGAGGGTCCCGGCGAGGCCCATCCGCCCGAGCGGGGTTGATGCTCGGCATGAGCATGTACGCGGGGCCGGTGCAGGACCTGATCGACGAGCTCGGTCGGCTGCCCGGTGTGGGGCCCAAGTCGGCCCAGCGCATTGCCTTCCACCTGCTGAAGGTGCCAGCGGAAGACGCCCTGCGCCTGTCGCGGGCGATCATCGAGGCCAAAGAGCGGGTCACCTTCTGTACCCGCTGCTTCAACCTCGCCGAAGGCCAGGAGTGCTCGATCTGTACCGACGACCGCCGGGACCCGTCGCTGATCTGTGTCGTCGAGGAGTCCCGTGACATCGTGGCCGTGGAGAAGACGGGCGAGTTCCGTGGTCGCTATCACGTCCTCCAGGGAGCGATCAGCCCCATCGAGGGCATCGGTCCCGACCAGCTCCGGGTGAAGGAGCTGCTGGCCCGCCTCGAGCCGGAGGGGGTGCAGGAGGTGATCTTGTGCACCAACCCCAACATCGAGGGCGAGGCCACCGCGATGTACCTGGGGCGGTTGCTCAAGCCGCTCGGCGTCAAGGTGACCCGCATCGCCTCCGGGCTGCCAGTCGGCGGTGACCTGGAGTACGCCGACGAGCTCACGCTCGGCCGGGCTCTCGAGGGTCGCCGGGAGGTCGACGCGGGCTGAGCCTGCTGTCACCGGGCGCGCGCGTCCCGGCGCGCAGAGGCCCCGGCCGAAGCCGAGGCCCCTACGCAGCAGACCGCCCGGAGGCGGGACCGGATCGCCTGGTGCGATCAGGCGTGCATCACAGCGCCCTGACGATGATGCCGTCGCCCTGTCCGCCGCCACCGCAGAGGGCGGCAGCACCGAGACCGCCGCCGCGGCGCTTGAGCTCGAGGAGCAGATGGAGTGCCAGCCGGGTTCCTGACATGCCGATCGGGTGGCCGAGGGCGATGGCCCCCCCGTTGACGTTGGTGACCTCCGCCGTGATGCCGAGATCGGCCATCGATGCCACCCCGACCGCGGCGAAGGCCTCGTTCAGCTCGAACAGGTCGATGTCGGTCACCTTGATCCCGGCTGACTCCGCGGCCACTTTGATCGCCCTGGACGGCTGGGTGAGCAGTGACGGGTCCGGGCCGGCCACCTGCCCGTAGCCGACGATCTCGCCCAGTGGGGCGACGCCGAGCTCCTCGGCCTTGGCCTTGGACATCACGATCACCGCCGCCGCGCCGTCGGAGATCTGTGAGGCATTGCCGGCCGTGATGTTGCCGGCCTTGTCGAATGCCGGGCGCAACGCCGCCAGCGACTCCACGGTGGTGCCGGGACGCACGCCTTCGTCCTCGCGCACGACGATGGGATCGCCCTTCCGCTGCGGCACCTCGACAGGCACGATCTCATCGTCGAAGAGCCCGTCCTTCTGGGCGGTGGCCGCCCGCTCGTGGGACTGGGCAGCCAGCTCGTCCTGCGAGGCACGATCGATCCCGGCGGACGCCGCGTACTTCTCGGTGCCCGCGCCCATGGCGCACTGGTCGAAGGCGCAGAACAGCCCGTCGTGCATCATCGAGTCGACGACCGTCTGATCACCCATCCGGTAACCCGCGCGGGCTCCGGGCAGCAGGTAGGGGGCGTTGGTCATGGACTCCATACCCCCGGCCACCACGATGTCCGCATCACCCTGGCTGATCATCAGGTCGGCGAGGTAGATGCTGTTGAGGCCGGACAGGCACACCTTGTTGACGGTGGTGGCGGGCACGCTCATCGGGATGCCCGCGTTGACCGCTGCCTGGCGGGCAGTGATCTGGCCGGCCCCGGCGAGCAGCACCTGGCCCATGAACACGTAGTCGACCTGGTCGGGGGCGACGCTCGCCCGCTCGAGCGCGGCCTTGATGGCGAAGCCACCGAGCTCGGTGGCGGCGAACGATGACAAGCCCCCCGAGAGCTTGCCGATCGGTGTGCGAGCGCCGGCGACGATGACGGAACCAGCCATGGAATCCCCCAGGTGTGTGTCCGGAAACGGCTGGGTGCAGTGTAGGGACCACGGAGCCGGGCTGAGCAATCCGGGGCGGGCCCATGGTGGAGGGGATCAGTGGCTGCCCGGCGAGTCCCCTGGGTCCGAGGCACTCGGGTGGCCGGTTGGCGTACCCACTGCTTGTCGGCCAACAACCCCGTCCTGATCCCGGACGGTCTGCCTGGCGGGCGGGCCGGGATGATCGGCGTCCGCGGCGGCGTGCTCGGCGGCCCGCAGGACCGCTGCTCGAACCATCCGACGCAGGGAATCCCGCTCTCGTTCCTCGTCGACGTCCCGATCCGAGGGCGTCCCAGCCGTGAGGTGTGGGTGTTCCCGACCGGCGGAGGGATGGCGGTGTTCCGGCGTCGAGTCGGTGTCGGCGGCCGAGCCGGAGTCCTCGGGCTCCCGGCCGCTCGGGGCGCCCGGCGGGAAGTCCCCGATCCGGACCACCGGCTCGCCTGAGGTGAGATCGACCACGGGCTCGGTCTCCGAGCCCGCCACCCGGACGATCGCGGTGTCGATCTCGTCGCGCACGGCCCGCAACCGTTCGACGGCGGCCTGCTCGGCGCGCACCATCTGCTCGGCCCGGCGGCGTACCCCGGCGAGGACTCGGTGGGCGCGCTGCTCGGCTTCGGCCTCCACTAGCGCCAGGCGCTCCTCCGCCTGGCGCTCGGCTTCCCGCACGAGGGTCTCGGCCTGCTGCTGTGCCCGCAGCAACGCTTTCTTGGCCTGCTGACGCTGCTGGTCGGCCTCGGCCCGGATGCGGGCCGCGTCGGCGGCGGCCGCGGAGCGGATCTCGGCGGCCTCCTGATCGGCCTCCGAGCGCAGGGACTCGCCGACCCGCTCGGCCGCCCGCAGGATGTCGGCAACCTCGGCGCTCACCCGCTGATGCAGCTCGTGGCCGCCATCGCCGGAGGTAGAGGTGTCGGCATGGCGGTGCACACCCGGGAGCAGATGGTGCATCGCATACCGATAGGACGCGGCCACCTCGGTGAGGAAGCGATCGACCTGTTTCGGGTCGTAGCCCCTGGCCACCAGCGGGAACCGGCGACCTTCGATCTCCTCCGGCGTGAGCGCCACCGCTCTCGTCCCCCGTCCGTCTGTGTCGGGCCCACCTGGTCACGGGTGCCCGCCTGCTGTTGCTCCACCGAGATCTGGTGTCCCAGAGCGGTCGAAGCTCAGATAGGTCGTATGACCTACGAGTCTACGCAACCGCGGAGGGTGGCGTGAAGGATGATTGATTATTCGTGAATCGCACTAGTTTGGTCGCGGTTTTCGGAGCCGGGTACGTTCGTGTCATGCAGGAGATCGTCGAAGCCATCCAGTCGGGCGCGCCGGGCGAGGAGCTCGCCAACCTTCCGCTCCCGGAGTCTTACCGGGCCGCGGTCGTGCTCGAGGCGGAGCAGGATATGTGGGAGGGCGTCGAGTCCGGTGACAAGGACCCGCGCAAGTCCCTCCACATCCAGGACGTCACCCTCCCCGAGCTGGCACCTGATGAAGCGGTGATCGCGGTGATGGCCAGCTCCATCAACTTCAACACCGTCTGGACGTCCATCTTCGAGCCGCTCCCCACCTTCGGCTTCCTGAAGCGTCTCGGCAAGGAGAGCGTGTGGGGGGCTCGCCACGACCAACCGTTCCACATCGTCGGATCGGATGCGTCCGGCGTCGTGCTCCGGGTTGGCTCCGCGGTGCGCAACTGGCGCCCGGGCGACCGGGTGACCGTCCACTGCAACTACGTGGACGATCAGGACCCTTCGGCCCACAACGACTCGATGCTGGCCGCGAACCAGCGCATCTGGGGCTTCGAGACCAACTACGGGGGCCTCGCGGAGCTGTCGGTGGTCAAGGCCAACCAGCTCATGCCCAAGCCGGCGCACCTCACCTGGGAAGAGGCCGCGGTCAACGCCCTGTGCAACTCCACGAGCTACCGGATGCTGGTGTCGCCCCACGCTGCGGGCATGAAGCAGGGCGACGCGGTGCTCATCTGGGGAGCCACCGGCGGCCTCGGCGGGTACGCGGTCCAGTACGTGCTCAACGGCGGTGGCACGCCCGTTGGGGTGGTCTCCTCACCCGAGAAGGGCGAGATCCTCAAGGCCATGGGCTGCGAGGCGGTCATCGACCGTAAGGCGGCCGGCTACCGGTTCTGGAAAGACGAGCACACCCAGGACGAGAGCGAGTGGCGCCGCCTGGGCAAGGACATCCGGGCGCTCATCGGTCGGGACGTCGACATCGTCTTCGAGCACCCCGGGCGCCAGACCTTCGGGGCGTCGGTGTTCGTCGCCGCTCGGGGTGGCACCGTCGTGACCTGCGCCGCCACGAGCGGGTACATGATCGAGTACGACAACCGCCACCTCTGGATGAAGCTGAAGCGGATCGTAAGCTCCCATTTCGCGAACTACGCCGAGGCCTGGGCCGCGAACCAGCTGATCTGCGAGGGCAAGGTGCAACCGATCCTCTCGGCGGTCTACCCGCTCGACCAGACCGGCGAAGCCGCGTACCAGGTCCACAAGAACCTCCACGAAGGCAAGATCGGCGTGCTGTGCCTCGCCCCGAAGGAGGGGCTCGGCATCGACGATCCGGCCTTCCGCGAGGAGGTCGGCGAGGACAAGATCACCCTCTTCCGCCGCCACGGCGCTTAGGAGGACGACATGAGCCCGGTGAGTGCCCGCATCCCAGGTCAAGACGGCGACGAGAACGAGGCCGCCGAGTCGGCCGCCGTCTCCCCGTTGCTGACCGAGATCGACCACGTGGCCATCGCGGTCAACGACCTCGGTGCGGCGATCGATTACTACCGCGACACCTTCGGGGCGGTCGTCGACCATCGGGAGATCGTCGACAGCGACGGCGTCGAGGAGGCGCTGTTGAAGGTGGCGGAGAGCTACATCCAGCTTCTGACGCCCACCCGGGACGACTCACCCGTCGCCAAGTTCCTGGAGCGCAAGGGTGAGGGGTTGCACCACATCGGGTACCGGGTGAAGGACTGCGCGGCGGCCTTGCAGGCGGTGAAGGATCAGGGCGGGAGGGTCATCGACGAGGCGCCTCGCCCCGGGTCGAGGGGGACGACCGTGGCGTTCGTGCACCCCAAGACCGCGTTCGGCACCCTCATCGAGCTCGTCCAGGAGTAGGCCCGGTCGCCGGGCCTGCCGCTGATCGCGCGCGTGAGGGCCCCGTGCGCGTCCACCTCGTCGACGGCACCTACGAGCTGTTCCGCTACTACTTCGCGCTGCCGTCGCACGTCACGGCCTCCGCTCAGGAAGTGGCCGCGGTGCGGGGGGTGGTCGGCTCGCTGCTCGGCCTGCTCGAAGAGGGCGCGACGCACGTCGGGGTGGCCACCGACCACGTGATCGAGTCGTATCGCAACGACCTCTGGCCGGGCTACAAGTCGAGCGCCGGGGTGCCCGCCGACCTGCTGTCGCAATTCCCGATCCTGGAGGAAGCCTTGCAGGCCGCGGGCTTCGTGGTTTGGCCGATGGTGGAGCTCGAGGCCGATGACGCGCTGGCCGCGGCGGCAGCCGATCTCGCCGCAGACCCCCGGGTGGAGCAGGTGCTCATCTGCACTCCCGACAAGGACCTCGCCCAGTGCGTCTCGGGCCAGCGGGTCGTGCAGCTCGATCGCCGCCGGGGCATCGTGCTCGACGAGGCCGCGGTGGTGGCCAAGTTCGGTGTGCCCCCGGCGTCGATCCCCGACTACCTGGCGCTGGTGGGTGACAGCGCCGACGGCTTCCCTGGCCTGCCCGGCTTCGGGGCCAAGTCGGCCGCCGCGCTGCTGGCCCGCTGGGGGCACCTCGAGGCCATCCCAGCGGACGGGGCGGCCTGGGACGCGAACGTCCGCGGGGCCACGAAGCTGGCGGCGACCCTGCGTGAACGCTGGGCCGACGCGCTGCTGTTCCGCCGGATCGCCACCCTGGAACGCGACGCCATCACGGTCGACGACGTGGAGGCGCTTCGTTGGCGCGGTCCGCGTGATGAGTTCGCATCCGTCGCTCGGCGCATCGATGCCGAGTCACTGGTGGCCCGCGCCTTGCGGATCGCGGCGGCCCGCGGGGGTTGACGGCACCCCTCCAGCGGCCGCGCGCCCGGGCGGGCTAGCGCCGGAGGTCGAACAGCGCGCTCAGCTCGGCAGGGGCCACCTCCTCGAGCTGCGCGTAGGTGCACTGCTCGGGGGCCTTGTCGTCACGCCAGCGGACCAGCCGGGTGGCGTGCCGGAAGCGGTCACCCTGGAGGTGGTCGTAGGCGACCTCGCACACCCGCTCGGGGCGGAGCGGCGTCCACGACAGGTCCTTGCCTCCACTCCAGCGGCTGGGGGCACCGGGCATCCGACCGGCGGTGCCGTCGGCGCGGGCCTCCGCCAGGTACCACGCACGCCAGGGATGGCTGTCCAGGGCGCGGTCCCGGTAGGGCTCGATCTCCCCCACGAGTTCGGCCCGCCGCTTCGCGGTGAACGACGTGGCCACGCCCACGTGGTGCAGCGTTCCCCGCTCGTCGTACAGGCCGAGCAGCAGCGATCCCACGCCGTCGCCATGCTTGTGGGTGCGGAACCCGGCGACCACGCAGTCGGCGGTGCGCAGGTGCTTCACCTTGAACTGGACTCGCCGGTCCTGCTCGTAGTGCCCGTCGAGCGGCTTGGCCATCACGCCGTCGAATCCCGCGCCCTCGAAGCGGACGAACCAGTCGTGCGCGACCGATCGGTCGGTGGTGGCGGGCGTGAGGTACAGCGGTGACACTGCGGCGGCGAGCAGCTCGGCCAGTGCGTGGCGGCGCTCGCGGAACGGGGCCTCGGTCAGGGAGCGGTCACCGATCGCCAGCACGTCGAAGGCCACGAACGATGCCGGCGTCTCCCGGGCGAGGCGTTCGATGCGGGACACCGCGGGATGGATGCGCTGCTGGAGCGCGTCGAAGTCGAGCCCGTGGCCGGTCACGACGACCAGCTCGCCGTCGAGCACGCATCGCGCCGGGAGCTGGGCTCGCAGGGGATCGACCAGCTCGGGGAAGTAGCGGGTCAGCGGCCGGTCGTTGCGGCTGCCCAGCACGATCTGGTCGCCGTCGCGGAACACGATGCAGCGGAAGCCGTCCCACTTGGGCTCGAACAGGTAGTCGCCGTCGGGAAGCTCGTCCAGGCTGTGGATCGCTCGGGCCAGCATCGGGGCGACCGGCGGCGCGACGGGCAGGTCCATGTCCACCGGAGGCTATCCCCGGCGTCCCGGTGTCCCCGGGGTCAGCTGGTCGACCCGCCCCGGCCAGGCCCGGAGCTGGTCGAGCAGCGCTCGGGGGGACGAGGCGGTGAGCAGGAGGCGCCGGTTCTCCGCTCGCAGGACGCCCACGGCCACCGCGTGGTCCAAGAAGGCGAGGAGCGAGTCGAAGAAGTCGCCCACCTCGAGCAGGCCGGTGGGCTTGGTGTGGAGAC
This sequence comes from Rhabdothermincola sediminis, assembly GCF_014805525.1. NCBI lineage: Bacteria > Bacillati > Actinomycetota > Acidimicrobiia > Acidimicrobiales > Iamiaceae > Rhabdothermincola > Rhabdothermincola sediminis. The sequence goes on from NZ_JACFSZ010000008.1 coordinate 40,892, forward strand.
CGACCTGGGAGGCGGTCACCGCCTCGAAGAGCTCCTCGAGGGTGCCGAAGCCCCCAGGTAGGGCCACGAAGGCGTCCGACAGCTCTGCCATCAGCAGCTTGCGCTCCTGCATGGTCTCGACCACGTGCAGCTCGGAGAGGCCCGGGTGCGCGATCTCGGATTCCACCAGCCACGACGGGATGACCCCGATCACCTCGCCCCCCGCCGCCAGCACGGTGTCGGCGAGCACGCCCATGAGCCCCACGCTCGCGCCGCCGTAGACGAGGGTGAGGCCCTCCGCCACGATCAGCTCCCCGAGGGCCACCGCGGCCTCGGCGAACACCGGGTCCGTCCCGAGGCTCGACCCGCAATACACGCAGAGGCGCTCGATCGGCCGCATCCGGGGCACGCTAACGCACCCGCCGGCGGCCCCCGGCGGCACCCGTGGAGCGATTCGGTCAGGGAGGAGAGGCGCCGGTAGATTCGGGCCTCTATGTCCGATCATCCGATGACCGAGCGGCTCGAGGAGCTGGCCAAGCGCAAGGAGGAGGCTCTCCACCCGGGGTCCGAGCGCGCCGTCCAGCGTCAGCACGAGAAGGGCAAGATGCTCGCCCGCGAGCGCATCGAGTACCTGCTCGACCCCGGTTCGTTCCACGAGCTCGACATGCTCGCCCGGCACCGGGCTTTCAACAGCGGCATCGAGGAGCGGCCCTACACCGACGGGGTGATCACCGGCTGGGGCACCATCGACGGCCGCAAGGTCTTCGTGTTCTCCCAGGACTTCACGGTCTTCGGCGGCGCGCTGGGGGAGGTCTTCGCGGAGAAGATCCACAAGGTGATGGACCTGGCCCTGTCGGTGGGTGCCCCGGTGATCGGGCTGAACGACGGTGCCGGCGCCCGAATCCAGGAAGGTGTGGTCTCGCTCGCCTCCTACGGCGGGATCTTTTACCGCAACGTCCTGGCGTCGGGGGTCACGCCCCAGATCTCGGTGATCCTCGGTCCGTGCGCGGGCGGCGCGGTGTACAGCCCGGCGATGACCGACTTCATCTTCATGGTCGAATCGACATCGCACATGTTCATCACCGGGCCGGACGTGGTGAAGACGGTCACCGGCGAAGAAGTGACGCTCGAGGAGCTCGGCGGCGCCCGGAGCCACGCCACGAAGTCGGGTGTGGCCACCTTCGTGGCCCCCGACGAGAAGACCTGCCTGGACGACGTCCGTTACCTGTTGTCGTTCCTGCCATCGAACAACCTCGAGCCGCCGCCGTACTACGAACCCACCGACGATCCCGAGCGCCGCTGTCCGGAGCTGATCGACCTCATGCCGGCCAGCCCGAACATGCCCTACGACATGAAGCAGGTCATCGCCGCGGTCGTCGACGACGGTGACTTCTTCGAGTACTTCCCGAGCTGGGCTGGGAGCATCGTGTGCGGCTTCGCCCGCCTCGACGGCCACCCGGTGGGGGTGGTCGGCAACCAGCCGATGCAGCTGGCGGGGGTGCTGGACATCGAGTCGTCGGAGAAGGCGGCCCGGTTCGTGCGGACCTGCGACGCGTTCAACATCCCGCTCGTCACGTTCGTGGACGTGCCCGGTTTCCTGCCCGGGGTGGACCAGGAATACGGCGGCATCATCCGCCACGGCGCCAAGCTGCTCTACGCCTACTGCGAGGCGACCGTGCCCCGCATCCAGGTCATCACCCGCAAGGCCTACGGCGGGGCCTACGTGGTGATGAACTCCAAGTCGATCGGCGCTGATCTCGCGTTCGCCTGGCCGTCGGCCGAGCTGGCGGTCATGGGCCCGCAAGGCGCGGTCGAGATCCTCTACCGGCGCGAGCTGCAGGCAGCCGCCGATCCGATCGCCCGCCGCAACGAGCTGGTGGAGGAGTACACGGAGCGCTTCGCCAACCCGTACGTGGCCGCCGAGCGAGGCTTCGTGGACGACGTGATCGACCCGGCCGACACCAGGATCAAGCTGATCGCCGGCCTGGAGCTGCTCCGCACGAAGCGTGAGGAGCTCCCAAAGCGCAAGCACGGGAACATCCCGCTGTGACCGGCGCCGACCACCAGGCGGCGGCTGCGGCCGGGATCGGCGACGTCCGCCCGGTGCCCTCGGAGGAGGAGGTGGCGGCCATCGTCGCCGCGATCGAGGCGGCCTGGCCGCGTGGCGTGCTGGCCGAGCCGTCGCAGGAGATGCCCCGGTGGCGGTTCTCCGGGCGGTGGTGGTCCAAGCCACTGCCCGCTCGCCGCGACCGCCCCTGATCGTCCCTCCCGGCCAACCTATGCTCCGCACATGGAGCTCACCTCGGTGGCCGACGACAGCGCGGTCGTCCACGACGGTCTCGATGTCCGCCGGTACGAGGACCTCGAACCCGATCACCTCTATGAGTACGACGGCTTCGCCTTCCGTACCCTCGAGCGCCCGGGAGGTGAGCTGCTGTGCCGGTTCGCCACCGTCAACGACGTGCACTTCGGCGAGACGGAGTGCGGCATCATCGAGGGCCTCGAGATGGGCCCCATCTTCAGCGTGGATGACGGCGAGGAGCCCTACCCGGAGACCATGAACCGGGGGGCCATCCACGAGATCGAGCAGATCGACCCCAGCGTGGTGGTGGTGAAAGGTGATCTCACCTCACTCGGCACCCGCGAGGAGTACGAGCTGTTCCTCGAGTACTACGGCGAGGCGTTCGGCGACCGCCTGGTGCACGTCCGGGGCAACCACGACGCCTATCACGGTGAGACGTTCGCCTCCGACGCCCCTCTCGTCGTCGAGCTGCCCGGGGTCACGTTGGCCGTGCTCGACACCTCACGGGTTCGGCGAGCCAACGGCTACCTTTCGGATGAGTCGCTGGTGTGGCTGCGTGACCTGGCGGCCAGCACGGATGGCCCGGTGCTGGTGTTCGGTCACCACCACGTCTGGAGCCCGGAGTCCGCGCAGCGGCCCGAGAGCTACTTCGGCATCAACCCCGACGACAGCGAGCGCCTGGTCGAGATCTTCGCCGCCCACCGGAACCTGCGCGGCTACTTCGCAGGGCACACCCACCGCAACCGGGTGCGCCGCTTCGGCCTCACCCATGACGTGCCCTGGGTGGAGGTGGCCTGCGTGAAGGACTATCCGGGGGCCTGGGCCGAGTACCGGGTGTACGAGGGAGGGATCCTGCAGGTCTTCCACCGCATCTCCACCCCCGAGGCCCTGGTGTGGACGGAGAAGACCCGGCACATGTTCAACGGCACCTACGCCGAGTACGCGCTCGGCGAGCTCACCGACCGCTGCTTCGTCATCACCACCTGACCCGGCTGATCCAGGTTCAGGAGTCGGCGGAGGCGACCTCGATGCGGTCCTGGCGCCATTCCCGGGCCATGTCGAGTGCCAGGTCGGCCCGGTCCAGGACCTCCTCGGTGGACAACCCGTGAGCCGGGTAGCAGGCGACCCCGGCCCATACCGTCAGGCCGCTCGAGCGGCTCACCAGCCGCCGGCGGATCCGCTCGACGGTCCAGATGGCTCCGTTCTCGGTCGTGTCCTCCAGCACCAGCGCGTAGCCGCCGTCGAGCAAGCGGCAGGCGGTGTCGGCTTCGCGGACCGTTTCGCGGATCGTCTCGGCCACCAGCACCGGCTCGGCGGGACGGGGCAGCCCCGAGTCCAACCCTTCGATGACCTCCATGAGCACCACGGCCACCGGGCGCAGGTTGCGGCGGGCGGCGGCGATGCGGGCATCGAGCGCCACCGTGAAGTACCCCTCGCTGAACAGCCCGCTCGGCCCGTCGGTCAAGGCGTCGCCCTGGGTGCTCTTGCGCATCGCCGTGAGCTCGATGCGCGAGGCGAGCTTCTTCTCCACCTCGGCCCGGGCCCGAGCCTCGTGGTCCACGGTCTGCTCGAGCTGCTGGACCTTCTCCTGGAGCTCGTCGATCTCGGTGCGGGCCCGGTAGAGCAGGCCCACGAGGCGGTAGCCGGCGACACCGGCCACCAGCGCCAGCGAGCCGGCGACGACCGCCAGGGTGATCGCGTCCCAGATAGCGGCGGCGACGCCGACCGCCAGACCGAGGGCGCCGACGGCGAGCACGGCGAGGGGCCGACGGTTCACGTTCTCTCCATCGGAACACCGCGACCCGAATCAAGGTGGCCCCCCGATTTTGGTCAGGCGAGTCCGCGAGGGGGGTTCAGCGTGACCGGTGGGCCACCACCAGGTCGACGATGTCGCCCATCAACCGGCCGAGCTCGAAGTCCTTCGGGGTGTAGACCGCGGCCACTCCTGATTCGAGCAGCCGGGGGCGGTCGTCCTCGGGGATGATCCCGCCCACCACCACGGGGCTGTCGATGCCCTCGGCTCGCAGCAGGCGGAGTACCTCCGGCACCAGGTCGAGGTGGCTGCCCGAGAGGATCGACAGTCCCACGAGGTCGACGTCTTCGTCCCGGGCCACCGCCGCGATCTGCTCGGGCGTCAAACGGATGCCCTGGTAGACGACCTCCATGCCGGCGTCGCGGGCGGCCACCGCGATCTGCTCGGCCCCGTTCGAGTGCCCGTCGAGACCGGGCTTGGCCACCAGGAATCGGGGGGGCCCGCCCGGCAGGGCCTTCACCCGCTCGGCCACCTCGCGAAGCGTCGTGCTCAACCCGCCCACGCCCACGGCGGCGGCCACACCCGTCGGCGCTCGGTACTCGCCGAACACCTCCCGCAGCGCACCGGCCCACTCGCCGGTGGTGCCGCCGGCATGGGCGAGGTCGATGGTGGCCGGCATGATGTTCGCGCCGGTCTCGGCGGCCCGGCGCAGCTCGTCGAGGGAGCGCTTCACGGCGTCGTTGTCGCGATTCGATCGCCAGGCCTGCACGTCGGCGATCATCTCTTCCTGCACCGCGGGGTCGACCTTGAGGATGTTCTCCTCCCCGCCGAGTGGGGACGCCTCGGTCTCGGTGAAGGCGTTGACCCCCACCACCACCTGCTCGCCGGTCTCGATGCGGCGGGTGCGCTCGGTGTTCGAGGCCACCAGCCGCCCCTTCAGTTCCTCGATGGCTTCGAAGGCGCCGCCGAGGGCGAGGACCTCGTCGAGCTCGGCCTGCGCGGCCTCGATCAGCTCGGCGGTCTTGGCCTCGATGACCCGGGACCCGTCGAAGAGGTCATCGTACTCGAGCAGGTCGGTCTCGAAGGCCAGTACCTGCTGCATGCGCAACGACCACTGCTGGTCCCACGGCCGGGGAAGGCCGAGGGCCTCGTTCCACGCCGGGAGCTGGATCGATCGGGCCCGAGCCCGCTTGGAGAGCGTGACCCCCAGCATCTCGAGCACGATGCGCTGCACGTTGTTCTCGGGCTGTGCCTCGGTGAGACCGAGTGAGTTGACCTGCACGCCGTAGCGGAACCGGCGCAGCTTCGGGTCTTCCACGCCGTAGCGCTCGGCGGTGATGCGGTCCCAGAGGTGCGTGAACGCCCGCATCTTGCAGGTCTCCTCGACGAAGCGGATGCCGGCGTTGACGAAGAACGAGATCGAGCCCACCACCGCCGGGAACCGCTCCGGGGGCACCTGGTCGCTGGCCCGCACCGCGTCGAGCACGTCGATCGCGGTGGCCAGGCTGTAGGCGATCTCCTGTACGGGGGTGGCGCCCGCCTCCTGCAGGTGGTAGCTGCAGACGTTCATCGGGTTCCACTTGGGGATCCACTCCGAGCAGAAGGCGATCATGTCCACGATCAGCCTCTTGGACGGCTCGGGCGGGAAGATGTAGGTGCCCCGAGAGAGGTACTCCTTCACGATGTCGTTCTGGGTGGTGCCCCGGAGCTGGCGGGACTCGACCCCTTGGGTCTCGGCGTTGGCCACGTAGAGGCCGAGCAGCCACGCGGCGGTGGCGTTGATGGTCATCGACGTGTTCATCTCGCCCGGCGGGATGCCGTCGAGGAGCTGGCGCATGTGTCCGAGGTGGGCGACCGGGACCCCGACCTTGCCGACCTCGCCTCGCGCCTGGGGGTCGTCGGGGTCGTAGCCGGTCTGGGTGGGCAGGTCGAAGGCGATCGACAGGCCGGTCTGTCCTTTCGCCAGGTTGGTGCGGTACAGCTCGTTGGACGCCTTGGCGGTGGAGTGCCCCGAGTAGGTGCGCATGAGCCAGGGTTTGTCCCGCTCGCGGGCGGGAGGCTGGCGGGGGTGGTGGCGGCCGGGGTCGGTCATGGCTCAATGGTCGCCGACGCGAGCGCCCGATGTCACGGTGAGGGCGGGGTCGACCCGGGCGGGGCCGGTCGGAGAGCGCGGGTCACGGCCACGGGACGGGTGGCCGGTCGATTGCCTCGGCGAGCAGCTCGAGGTACCGGTCGCGGCTGACGTCGATGGCGCCGAGGGACCGCAGGTGCGGGGTGGTCCACTGCACGTCGAGCAGGCTGGCTCCGTTGCCGGCCAGCAGATCGACCAGCGCCACCAGGGCCACCTTCGACGCGTCACGCCGGCGGTGGAACATCGACTCACCGGCGAACAGCCCGCCGATCGACACCCCGTACAGCCCCCCGGCGAGCGTGCCGTCGGCCCACGCTTCCACGCTGTGGGCCCACCCGAGCCGGTGGAGCCGGGTGTAGGCCCGGATGATGTCGGGGGTGATCCATCCTCCCTCACGCTCGGGTGACGCGCAGGCCTCGATCACCTCGGCGAAGGCGGTGTCGATCCGGATTTCGAAGCGGCGCAGCGAGGCCCGAAGCGAGCGGGAGACGCGCAGGCTGTCGAGGGGCAGGATGCCTCGCGGGTCGGGCGACCACCAGGCGATCCGCGGGCCTCGTCCGATCGGCATGGGGAAGATGCCCGCCCGGTAGGCGGCGAGGAGGGTGCCGGGTTCGAGGTCGGCGCCGATGCCGACGACGCCGTTGTCGTCCGCGTCGGACGCCGGTGGGAACGCCCAGCGGCTCGGAGGGGGTTCCTCAGCCGTAGTCGTAGAAGCCCTTGCCCGACTTGCGACCGAGATGGCCGGCCGAGACCATCCGGCGCAGCAGCGGCTGGGGGGCGTAGTTGGGGTCGCGGAACTCGTCGTAGAGGGCGTCGAGGATGGCGAGGGAGGTGTCCAGGCCGACGAGATCCAGCAGGGCCAGCGGGCCCATCGGGAAGTTGCACCCGCCCTTCATCGCCGCGTCGATGTCGTCGCGTGACGCCGTGCCGTTCTCGAGCATCCGCACCGCGTTATTCAGGTACGGGAACAGCAGCGCGTTGACGATGAAGCCGGCCCGGTCCTTCACCTCCACCGGGGTCTTGCCGCAGGCGGTGGCGAACTCCCGCACCTGTTCGATCGTCTCGTCCGAGGCGGTGAGGGGCCGGACGATCTCCACCAGCGACATCATCGGAGCCGGGTTGAAGAAGTGGACCCCGCACACCTGCGACGGGCGGTGGGTCTCCATGGCCAGCTCGATCACCGGCAGCGTCGAGGTGTTGGTGGCCAGGATGGCCTCGTCCTTGACGATGTGGTTGAGCTCGACGAACAGCTCCTTCTTGGTGGCCAGGTCCTCGACGATGGACTCGATCACCAGGTCGCAGTCCGCCAGGTCACCCAAGCTGGAAGTGGCGCTCACCCGGGCCAGGGTGGCGTCGCGGTCGGCGGCCTCCAGCTTGCCCTTGTCGACCTGCTTGGCGAGCGACTTCTCCAGCGCGGCGATCATCGCGTCGGCGGTGTGCTGCTGGCGGGAGCGGAGTACCACGTCGAAGCCGGCTTTGGCCGCCACCTCCGCGATGCCCGACCCCATGATCCCCGAACCCACGATTCCCACGCGCTTGATCGTCATGGACGGCCACGTTACCGATCGGTAGGTTGCTGGTTCCACCGCGCCGGCCGGACCCGTTCTAGTGTCCGCGGCGGTGCGACCCCCCACGCTGGCTTGCCGACCGGTCGAGGGCGGGCATCCGTTCCCCGACGCGGTGCAACGGGAGATCGAGCAGCGCCGGCTGCGCGCCATGGGCCGGGCCCGGGGCCGGGTGCTGGACCTGGGCTCTCCCGCGGGACGGGCCCGCCTGGCCGCGGTGATCAACGGCGCCGACCCGACCGAGCGCTACGACACGGTGGTGTCCGGTGGGGACCTCACCCGCTTCCCGGACCTGGTCGCGGCGCTCCGGGCGGCCGTCGCCGTGCTGGCCCCCGGTGGCCAGGTGGAGGTCGTCGAGCCGGTGAACCACGTGTGTCGGGGGCACACGCTGCTGGCCACGCTGTGGTCCCGGCACCGGGCGGTGGCGGCGTTGCACGTGGAGCGCGACGTGCCCGCGGCGATGCGAGCGGTGGGCCTGACGCTCGGTGACCTCGAGCGCGTCGACGTGCCCACCGTGGTGTGGCCGTTGCGCCAGCTGGTGCACGTCCGGGCGCGTATCGTGCCGTCCATGGCCAACATGGGGCACGAGCGCGCGGGGGCGGTGGCGTGACCGGCACGCTGGCCCTCGTCGGCGGCGGGGAGTGGACCGACGGCTGCACCTTCGACCGTGAGCTGCTGAGCCTCGCCGGTGCGGACGAGGTCGTCGTGGTGCCTGCCGGGTCGGCTTTCGAGAACCCGGGCGCGGTCGTCGAGCGGGCACGGGCGTGGTTCGCGCACCTCGGCGCCACCGCGGTGGAGGTACCGGTGCTCACCCGGGCCGACGGGCTGGTCGAGGAGCACGTGGCTCGGGTGCGCAACGCCCGGTTCGTCTACTTGCCCGGCACGTCGCCGATGCACCTGCGGGCGGTGCTCAAGGACAGCCCGTTGTACGAGGCGATCGTGGAGGCGTGGCGTGACGGCGCGGTTCTCGCCGGCTCCGGCGCGGGTGCCGACGTGCTGTGCGATCCCATGGTCGACACCAGAGGCGGGGCGTTCACCGTCGGTCTCGGGCTGGTGCCCGGCCTGGCGGTCATCCCCCGGTTCAACACCTGGTCGCCGGAGAAGGTCCACCGCACGGTGGAGCTGGCGCCCCGCGGTCTTCCGCTGGTCGGGGTGCCGGAGGCCACCGCGCTGATCCGCGATCCGGACGGTGGCTGGCGGGTAGGTGGCGTGGGCGACTGCGTCGTGTACCGCGACGGCGCGATCGCCGACCTGTCGGTGCTGCCGGGAGCCTGAGCCGGCTGCACCCGCCTCAGCCGGTGGTGGGGGGCTGGAAGCTGATCAGGTCGATCACGAAGAACAGGGTCTCGTCCGGTGCGATCTTGGGCGGGCTGCCGCTCGAGCCGTAGCCGAGGTCGGGGGGGATCACCAGCAGCCGTCGGCCTCCCGCCTTCATACCGGGGATCCCCTGCTGCCATCCCTGGATGAGCCCGTTGAGCGGGAAGGTGGCCGGGGCGCCCCGGGACCATGACGAGTCGAAGATCTGCCCGGTCGAGCAGGACACCCCGATGTAGTTGATGGTGACCGTGGCGTTCTCGGGCACCGGCTCGCCCTGGCCTTCGACGAGGTCCTCGACCACCAGCTCGGTGGGCGGCGGGCCCGGCTCGATCGGCACGTCGGGCGCACCGCTGGGGAGCGGTTCCGAGAGGGCGACGCAGGGCTTGCCGAGGGCGGACTCGACCTGGGGGGGCAGCGTCGCTGGCGTGCTGTCGGTGATCGGGTCGAGGGTGGTGCTGGTGGCGGCTGTCTCGCTCTTGTCGTCACGGTTGACCAGCGCGAGCACGCCGGCCACCGCGGCGACGAACACCACGATGCCGATGCTGAGCACGATCCGTCGGCGGGTCTCAGCCTTGCGCTGCGCGGTGCGGGCAGCCTCGATGCGTGCTTGCCGGCCAGCCTTCTGTCGTTCACGCTTCGCCGTTCCCATATCGGCCGGGGACGCTAGCAACCCGCCATGACCCTCGGGGATCGGCACCCACCCGGGGCGGTGCCGGGTCGGTGGGGATACTCAGTCGATGGGGCTCGACGCGGTGATGGTGATCGAGTCGATGACCACCGCGCGGGCCGGGGAGCCCGCTTCGCTGCCGGAGCGGTCGATGGCGATCAGGGTCTGCTGCCCGTCGAGCATCAGGCCGAAGGAGGTGAAGTTCTGCGGGAGGTCGGCGGCCAGCTCGAAGGTGGCCAGCACGAAGGAGGCGGCGTAGTCGTCGGTGTCGGGGGTGGCCGGTACGAACGCGATGGTGCCCGGCACGAAGATCTGGCCCCGTTCGGGGGCTTCGCCGGGCAGGGTGTAGCCGGGGCTGTCGGTCTCGGGTGGTTCGAAGCGCGGGCGGATCTGGGCCGCCTTGCGGGGCAGGATCGTGGTGAAGGGTTGGCCGTCGTAGTAGTGGTAGCGGGCCAGCACCACGAAGTTGTTGACCGCGTTGGGTGCCTGCTCGGGGTTGAGGAGCAGCTTGAGGTCGCCGACGGTGGTGTGCAGGACGGCCTCGTAGAAGCGGGTGGGGTCGATGCAGCGGGGCGGCGGTCCCTCGAACCTGGTCACTTTGGGCGACGAGCCGTCCTCGGCGGGGCACGGGGTGGGTCCGCTCATGGTGGTGCCGGGGGCGGGGAACGTCAGCTCCGCGGAGCCGGTGGCGGGCACGGTGGTGGTGCTCGCCGTGGTGGAGGTGGAGGTCGTGGCGGCGGTGCGCGAGGAGCTCCGGTCCCCGAAGAGCGCGCCGGCGGTGCCGGCGAGCAGGGCCAGCAGGAGCACGAGCGCCACCAAGCCCAGGGTCCGCCGCTGGCGGCGGGCGAGCGCGGCGCGCTGCTCCCCGGCACGGGCCCGGGCCTGTCGGGCGCGCTCGCGCTCGGTACGGGTGGAGGTCCTGGGCATGGTCCCCCGACGCTACCGGTTCACCTGCCGGTCGGTCCGCGCACCCGGTCGTCGGGTGGCCGAGCGGATGGTGGCCCAGCGGATGGTGGCGGCGCGCAGGCGAGCGTTAGCCTGCCGCCGTGGCCCTCCTCGTCCAGAAGTTCGGTGGCACCTCCGTCGCCGACCCCGACCGGATGCGCGCCGTGGCCGACCATGTGGCGCGCACGGTCCGGCGTGGCAACCAGGTGGTGGTGGTCATCTCCGCCATGGGCAAGGAGACCGACGAGCTGCTGCGCCTGGCCTCGGAGGTGTCCAGCACCCGCCCCGGCCGGGAGATGGACATGCTGATCACCGCCGGAGAGCGCAAGGCGATGGCCCTGCTCTGCATGGCGCTGCACGACGCCGGGGTGCCCGCCGATTCGTTCACCGGCAGCCAGGCGGGGTTCATCACCGACGACACGCACACCAACGCCAAGATCGTGGAGGTCCGCCCGGAGCGGGTCCGCCAGGCGCTGGAGGGCGGGCGGGTCCCGGTCGTGGGCGGCGCGCAGGGTGTGTCGGGCAGCGGTGACGTGACCTTCCTGGGCCGCGGCGGCTCCGACACCACCGCGGTGGCCCTCGCCCATGCGCTCGGCGCCGACCTCTGCGAGCTGTACACGGACGTGCCGGGGGTGTTCACCAGCGACCCCCGTGTCGTGCCGGACGCCCGGAAGATGGATCGCATCTCGTTCGACGAGCTGCTGGAGATGACCGCCAACGGCTGCCCGAAGCCGGCGATGCGGTCGGTCGAGTACGCGCGCACCCATGGCGTCGACCTGCACGTGCGCTCGGCGTTCACCTGGGAGCCGGGCACGCTGGTCACCAAGGAGGAGCAGGACATGGAGCAGGCGATCATCTCGGCGGTCACCCACGACGTGGACGAGTCGAAGATCACCCTCATCGGCGTGCCCGACCGGCCGGGCATCGCCGGCCAGCTCTTCAGGGCCTTGGCCGACCACAGCATCAACGTCGACGTGATCGTGCAGAACGTCTCCGAGCACGGGGTGACCGACATCTCCTTCACGGTCCCGCGCTCGGAGTACGAGCGGGCGGTCGCCATCGCCCGTGAGCAGGCCCCCGCACTCGGCGCCCAGGACGTGAAAGGCGACCCCGACATCGCCCGGGTCAGCGTGATCGGCGCCGGCATGAAGTCCCACCCCGGGGTGGCGGCCACGGTGTTCGAGACCCTGGCGAAGGAGGGCATCAACATCGAGATGATCTCCACCTCGGCGATCCGCATCAGCTGCATCATCAGCGAGGACCAGGTGGAGCAGGCGGTGCAGCTCCTCCACGACGCGTTCGACCTCTCGCACGGTCCGGCCCTGGTGGACTGAGGCCGATCTCGATCGCCGGCCCTGTGCCGGCACCGGTAGCCTGGACGCCTTATGCGGATCGGAATCGTGGGAGCCACGGGCCAGGTCGGCGGGGTGATGCGCTCGGTGCTCGCCGAGCGCCAGTTCCCCGTTGAGCAACTCCGCCTCTTCGCCTCCAGCCGGTCGGCCGGCCGGCGACTGCCGTGGGCCGACGGCGAGGTGGAGGTCGAGGACGCGGCCACCGCCGACTACCGGGGCTTAGACATCGTGTTGTTCTCCGCCGGTGGTGCCACCTCGCGGGAGCTGGCACCCCGGGTGGCCGGCGCGGGGGCGATCGTCATCGACAACTCGTCCGCGTGGCGGATGGACCCGGAGGTGCCGCTGGTGGTGCCCGAGGTCAACGCCCACGCCCTCGAGTCGATCCCCAAGAACATCGTCGCCAACCCCAACTGCACGACCATGGTGGCGATGCCGGTGCTCAAGCCGCTCGACCTCGAGGCCGGTTTGCAGTCGATGGTGGTCAGCACCTACCAGGCGGTCTCGGGAGCGGGGCTCGCCGGCACCGCCGAGCTCGACGAGCAGATCCGCAAGGTCGGCGAGGCCGGCCCGGCGCTCGCCATGTCGGGCAAGGCGGTGGAGCTTCCCGAGCCCAACAAGTTCCCCCAGTCGATCGCCTACAACGTCATCCCCTTCGCCGGCAGCCTGGTCGACGACGGCTCGGAGGAGACCGACGAGGAGCAGAAGCTGCGCAACGAGAGCCGCAAGATCCTCGAGCTCCCCGACCTGAAGGTCACCGCCACCTGCGTGCGGGTGCCGGTCTACACGGGGCACTCGCTGTCGATCACGGCCAGCTTCGCCCGGCCCATCACCCCCGAGGACGCCCGGCGGGTGCTCGTGAAGGCCCCGGGGGTGGAGCTCATCGACATCCCCACCCCGTTGCGGGCCGCGGGCGCGGATCCGACCTACGTGGGACGTATCCGCGTGGACGAGACGGTCGAACACGGACTGGCGCTGTTCCTCTCGGGCGACAACCTGCGCAAGGGCGCCGCGCTGAACGCGGTGCAGATCGCCGAGACGTTGCTCGCCCGCCGCGGCTGACCCAGGACGTCCCACGGGCTTGGTGGCCGGTGGGTCAACCTGGGCTAGTGAGTTAGGTGCTTACTGGTCCTTGACCAATCGCCGTGGGGGATACTCCCTCGCCATGGTGGACATGGTGAGGGAGTCGGGTGGGTGGTGCAGGGTCGGCGTTGGCGGGTGTGGCGTTGGGTCCTGGTTTTCGTGGGCTACGCGGCGTAGTGCGGCGGTTGGGTCGGCCCTGCGATCCCCCAGTGGGTCATGACTGCTCGATCTGCACCGAGCGATGGTCAGCTCGGGGGACGAGGCGGGTCGGTGACGTAGCGCTGCGCAGCCTCGGCCAGTGCGAGGTCGAGCTGGTTGGCGAGCGACGCCAACCAGGCGAGCACGTCACCGAGCTCGTGGAGCTGCTCGTGGCGCGACCCCTTGCGCACGGCCTGCGCCAGCTCGCCCAGCTCCTCGCACAACCAGGCGACGGTGGCGGGGATGCCCCGTTCCCGGTCGGCCTCGCCGTAGAGTTCGGCCATCAGGTCCTGGAACGCCTCGATCTCCACCGGGCGAGCGTAGGCGACGGGCGCCGGCGTCCCGGGCGGCCGAGAGCGCCGGCATGGCGACTATCAGGAGCCACCGTCGGTGGCCGGTGTCCGTAGTCGGGGTGGCGGGATTTGAACCCACGACCTCTTCGTCCCGAACGAAGCGCGCTGCCAAACTGCGCTACACCCCGGAAGGAGACGAGCGTACCCGAGCCGGCACGCCCCTCCGAACCCGATCGGCCGCCTCATGCCTCCACGGTGGCGACATCGGCCCGCAGGTCAGTGTCTGCGTCGACCCCCTCGAAGTAGCTGTAGCCGTCGAGGAGCACCTCGGCCGCCTTGCGCAGCCGAAAGGCGTCGAGGGGCTTGATGAGCCACCCGTCCGCGTCGGCCCGGTGCGCGAGGAACACGTCGGCCGCCCGGTCGAGCAACATGAGCACCGCGGTGATCGGCAGCCGGTCGGCGCCCTCCTCGTTGCGGATGGCCATGCACGTGGCCATGCCCCCCATGTTGCCGATCTGCAGGTCGAGCACCACCAGATCGGGTTGCAGCTCGCGGATGGCGGGGATCACGTCGACCCCACGGCGCACCCGGTACACCGTCGTCTGGTCGTCGGCGAGGGCCGCGTCGACCTCGTCGAACACCCAATCTGCGTCGGTGGCGAGCAATACGGTCGGCACGGCGGCGAGGTTACCGGAACACCCCCGAGCACCGATAACCGTCAGGGGGCTTGGCTAGAGTCGCCCCGTGCTCCAGATCCACGTCGAGGACGCGAACAGCTACACGATCTGTCGCCCCATCGGCGAGCTCGACGCCTACACCGTCGGCCAGTTCCGCGAGGCCCTGGCCGAACTGGCAGCGGTGCCTCGGCTGCTCATCGACCTCTCCGAGGTGCCCTTCATGGATTCCGCCGGCCTTGGCGCGCTCATCGGTGGCATCCGCCGGGCCCGCGAGGCCGACGGCGAGGTGACCGTCGCGTGCAGCCGCCCCACCCTCACTCGGCTGCTGCACACCACCGGCTTCGATCGCATCGTCCCCGTCACCGAGACCGTCGACGAGGCCGTCGACGCGTTGCTGAACCCCGACGCCGACGCCACCTGAGCTGGCTGTCCGGGTGCGCCCCGGTCAGGCCCGCAGGCGGCCCTCCCGGGGGAATAGGTGGCGAGCCACCTCGGCCAGACCGTCGAGGTCGTGCACGTCCGAGCGCAGGAACGGCACCCGCACCACCGGTGCCGGCGCCACCCGTTCGGCCAGACCGGCCAGGTGCGCCTCCTCGCGGGCCGCGACCGTGGTGAAGTCCGCGAGGTTGTCGTAGAGCCCGCCGAGCGCCGTGCCCTCCCAGGTGCGTGCCCGCTCGCGCAGCGCCTCGGGGGACGCGTCGCTGAACCGGGGGTGCATCCGGTTCACGATCAGCGCCCGCACCGGGATGCCCGCTTCCCCGAGCTTCTCGGCGAAGAACGTGGCCTCCACGACCACGTCGGCGCGGGGCGCGGTGACCAGCACGAAGGCGGTCTCCTCGTGCGTGAGCAGCTCCAACACCCTCGCCGCCCGGTCCCGGAACCCCTTCTCCATGCCGTCGAAGGCTTGGAAGAAGGTGATGGCGTCGCGAACCACTTCGCCGCCCACCACCTTCGAGACGGTCCGCAGGAACGCCTGCGCGGCCACGTTGACCGCCTTCACGATGCCGCGGGTGGGTGCCATGAGCACCCGGTAGAGCCGATGGTCGAGGAAGCGCGTCAGCCGCCTCGGCGCTTCGAGGAAGTCGAGCGCGTTGCGGGTCGGTGGGGTGTCGACGACGATCAGCTCGAAGCGGCCGTCCTCGTGCAGCTCGTAGAGCTTCTCCATGGCCATGTACTCCTGCGTGCCGGACAGGGCCCCGGAGATGTTGCGGTAGAAGCGGTTGTTGAGGATGTTCTCCGCCTGCTCGGGCGACTCGGCGTGCTTGAGCACCAGGGCGTCGAAGGTGCTCTTGGTGTCGAGCATCAGCGCCCACAGCTCGCCGGGCCAAGGGCCGCTCACCTGGGTCGGCGTGTTCGTCAGCCCCTCGAGCCCCATGGCGTTCGCCAGCCGGCGTGCCGGATCGATGGTGACCACGCAGGCCCGCAGCCCGAGGTGCGCGGCTTCGAGAGCCATGACCGCCGCGGTGGTGGTCTTGCCGACGCCACCACTGCCGGTGCAGACCACGATCTCGTTGCCCGTGAGCAGGGCGCGCAGATCCGCCCGTGGTTGCTCGCGGAGGTGGAGCGGCGCGGCGCTCACAGCGTGGCGAGCTCCTCGACACCGGCGAGGAACGCCCCGGCGAGGCGCTCCACGTCGTCAGGTCCGAGGTCCGCGGTGAACGAATAGGGGAGCCGGATCTGCGGCAGCGGCAGCCGTTCGGCTAGCCGGTCGATCTGCTCCTGCTGCAACGCCATACGGTGCCGGCGGAACTCGGCTGCGGACGCCAGCGCCTCCGCCTCCCCCGCGTGGAGGAACGCGCCGGCCTCGCGGGCCGCGCCCACGGGGTCGGCGTCGAGGCCGTCGATCGGTGGGTACAGGCCGTTGACCACCACCGGCCCCAACTGGAGTCCGATCTCGTCCTCCAGGCTGAACGCCGTCTCGACCAGCTCGTTCACCGGTGTCTCCTCCGGTAGCGTGACCAGCACGACCTGGCAGCGCGACCCGTCCGAGAGCATGTCCATGACGTCTCGGGCCTGGCTGTGGATGGGCCCCACGCGCACCGCGTCCAGCAGGCCGCTCGCGGAGCGCAGGAAGGTGATGGCGTGGCCGGCGGCGGGCGCGTCGAGCACGATGAGGTCGAAGCGCCCCTCCCGCTCGAGCTGCTTGACCTTGCCGAGTATGAGGATGTCCTTGATGCCCGGCGCCGCGGTGGCGACCACGTCCAGCGCGCCGGTGGTGATGAGCCGGCGGGAGATGCGGCTCATGCCGTGGTCCTGCAGGTACTCGACCAGCGCGTCGTCGGGGGTCAGGGTGCGGGCGCACACGTCACCCGCGGCATCGGGGCCACCCCCCACCGCGAGGGTCACCTCTTGGTAGTCGAACGGCGGCTGGCCGAACAGCGCCGCCAGCCCGCTCTTGCCCTCGACCTCGACGATCAGCGTCGAGAGGCCCGTGAGCGCCGCGGCCCGGGCGAGCGCGGCGCTGACCGTGGTTTTGCCGACACCGCCCTTCCCGGCCACGATGAGCACGCGGGCTGCTGCGAAGAACTGCGCAGGGTCCAAGCTCTTCCCCTCGGAGGCACCCACCCGGATGCATCTGGTGCGCAGACTATCCACGCTCGGGGCGACCCTCGTCGCCCTCGGTGTCGCGCTTCTCGGAGTGTCGCCCGCTCACGCCCAGCCGGATGCGGCGTCCACGGTGGTCGACGTCGTCAAGGTTGACGGCTTGTTCGATCCGGTGCTGACCGACTTCGTGCAGCGTTCGGTCATCGAGGCGAATCAGGCGGGGTCGACGGCGCTGGTCCTGCAGGTCGACACCGACGGCGCGGTGGTGAGCGAAGAGCGCTTCCAGGAGCTCATCGACGTGATCGCCGGCTCGCAGGTGCCCGTCGACGTGTGGATCGGGCCGAGCGGATCGCAGATGACCGGGCGGCCCGCGCAGCTCCTCGGGGTGGCGAGCGAGATCGCCATGGCGCCAGGCACCCGGGTGGGGGATGCGGGCACGCTCGACAACCCGGACCTCGACCAGCGCCGGCTCGACCTGATCCGTGACCGCACCCTGAACGACGCCGAGGCCGCCCAGTTCGGCCTCACCACCCAGGACGGGCCGACCATCGGGGACTTCATCGTTAACCTGCCGGGGGTCGAGACCCGGGAGGTGACAGCCGAGGACGGCCAGGTGCGCCGGGAGCCGGTCACCCAGGTGCGCTTCGGGCAGCTCTCGCTCATCGACCAGCTCATGCACACGGTGGCCAGCCCGGCGGTGGCCTACCTGCTCTTCGCCGCCGGGCTGGCCCTGATGATCTTCGAGCTGTTCACCGCTGGGGTGGGCGTGGCGGGTGTGGTCGGCGCCGGCTCCTTCGTGCTCGCGTGCTACGGGCTCGCGGTGCTGCCCTCCACCTGGTACGGCATCGCGCTGCTGTGCCTCTCGATGGTCGCCTTCGCGGTCGACGTGCAGACCGGGGTCCCGCGCTTTTGGACCGGGGTGGGGATGGTCAGCTTCGTGGTCGGGTCGCTGGTCCTCTACGACGGGGTGTCGCTGTCGTGGGTCACCCTCGTGGTGGCGATCGTCGGGGTGGCGCTGGCCTTCCTTGCGGGCATGCCGTCGATGGTGCGCACCCGGTTCTCCACCCCGACCATCGGGCGGGAGTGGATGATCGGCGAGATGGGCCGGGCCGTCACCCCCATCGCCCCCGATGGCGTGGTGCAGATCCGTGAGGCTCTGTGGCGGGCCTACACCAACCGGGCCACGCCGATCGAGGAGCTCGACCGGGTGCGGGTGGTCGGCATCGAGGGGCTGGTGCTCGAGGTGGAGCCCGAAGAGGGCGGGGCCCGGGACTACCGGGACCGGGGTCGCCGGGCGGGCGGGAGCTGAGCCGGTAGAGGGGTCTGGTTCCCAGCCTGTGCTCGTGGTTGCCATGTGCGGGAATCACGCCAATGTCATCTTTCTTCCGGTGAGCTTCTGGGAGACCGGCGATATGAGCAGGGCCGCTCAGCACCATCTCCCCAACAGGCCGCTGACCAGCACTTCTCGGACGATCATCCTTGTAAACACGAACTGAACTTCACCCTTGTTTCAGGCAAATGGGAGGTTTAGGGTCCCCGGAGAAAGGGGGGAACGAGGTTGATCGCTCAGCGTGCAGAAGACTCCTGGCAGGTGAAGGCGGCGTGCAGGGGACCGCAAGCAGCCGTGTTCTTCCCGCCTGCGCAGTTCGAACGCAAGGAGGACAAGCTCCGGCGCGAAGCGCGGGCGAAGGAGATCTGCCTGACTTGCGGGGTCAAGAAGGAGTGCCTCGAGTACGCGCTCAGCATCCGGGAGCCGCACGGCATCTGGGGAGGGCTCAACGAGGCGGAGCGCAGCCGGCTGCTCGCGGAGCGGGCAGGCTGAGCGCGCCGGTGCCGCGTCCTCGGGGGCTCGTTCGGGGGGACGAGCACCCGAGGATGCGCCCGTAGCCACCCGAGCGGCGCGGCATGCCGGGCGGGGCCCGGTTCTTCCGCCCAGGGCATCGCCGGGGCCCGCCGGTAGGATGATCGTCCATGATCGGCGTGCTGTTCCTGCTTTTCCTGATCGTGCCGATCATCGAGCTGTGGGTCATCCTGCAGGTGGGGCAGGCCTTGGGAGTGCTCCCGACCCTCGCGCTCCTGATCGCCGTGAGCGTCGCCGGTGCCTGGCTGGTGAAGCGCGAAGGCCTCGGCGTGTGGCGCCGGGCTCGCCGCCAGATCGAGCGGGGTGAGGTGCCGGCGAACGAGCTCGTCGACGGGCTGCTCGTGCTCCTCGCCGGGGCCCTGATGCTCACCCCCGGCTTTGTCACCGACGCGGCGGGCGTCCTGCTGCTGCTGCCGCCGAGCCGCGCCGCTCTGCGCACGTTCCTCGTGCGGCGGTACCGCGATCGACTGCGGGTGACGTCCCGGTTCTCCGGGTTCCGCGGCTCGGGAGGAGCCTTCGTCGCTACCGCCGTGTACGACGTGGAGCACGTCCGCGACGCCACGCCGCCTGGCTGGCGGTCGCCGTCGCCCGGGCCGTCGCGGGAGCTGGGCGCCTGATGGGCACCGTCGAGCTGCGCCCCGCGGCGACGATCATGCTGGTGCGCGACGGCTCGGAAGGCCTCGAGGTCTTCATGCTGCGACGCAACCTCCGCTCGGACTTCGTTGGTGGGGCGTACGTGTTCCCCGGGGGCGCGGTCGACGACCACGACCGGCACGAGAACCTGGAGGCGGTCTGCGCCGGCCGCACCGATGCCGAGGCGTCCGCCCAGCTCGGCGTGGAACGCGGTGGCCTCGCCTTCTGGGTGGCCGCCATCCGCGAGTCGTTCGAGGAAGCAGGGGTGCTGCTGGCGTACGGGCCGGACGGTGCGGTCGTGCGGCTCGACGATCCTGGCGCCGGGGCCAGGTTCGCCTCCCACCGCCGCGACGTCGACCGGGGCGCTCGCCGGTTGGTCGACATCTGCGCGGAGGAGGGCCTGCGCCTGGCGGTCGACGGCATCTTCTACTTCAGCCACTGGATCACGCCCGAAGGGGCACCCCGCCGCTACGACACCCGCTTCTTCGTCGCCCGGGCCCCCGACGGTCAGGTCCCCTTCCACGACGACCACGAGGTCATCGCCAGCCTCTGGGTCCGCCCGTCGGAGGCGCTGGCGCGACATCGAGCCGGTGAGTTCGAGCTCATCTACCCGACCATGCGCAGCCTGGTGACGCTCGAACGGTTCGCCAGCGCGGACGAGCTGCTGGGGGCCGCGGCCGCCATCGAGGAGGTCCCGGCCATCGAGCCCCGCATCGTCGAAGACGAGGGTGGCGGGGGGTACCGCATCGTGTTGCCGGGCGACCCCGGCTACGACGACGTCGTGCCGGCCGTCCTGCCGGAGGGTGTGCCGATGAACAAGCTGCTCGTGCGGCGCGAGCACGTGCCGGTGACGGAGGGCGGGCGGTGAGCGCCGGCGTGGTGCCCGAGATCCCCGAGCCCCCCCCGCTCGTGCCGGGCGTGGCCCGAGCGCTCAGCCCACTGGTACGTCGGATCATCGCCCCCAACGCCGGCCTGATGACCGGAGCGGGTACCAACACCTATCTCGTCGGCATCGACGAGATCGCGGTGATCGACCCCGGCCCCGACGACGAGGGCCATCTCGACGCGATCGTCGGCTGCGGTGGCGACCGGATCCGGTGGATTCTGTGCACCCACACCCATCCCGATCACGCCCCGGGCGCGGCCGGTCTGAAGGCGCGCACCGGCGCCGAGGTGCTGGCCTTCAAGTCGAAGGACGGGCTCAAGGTCGACCGCCGGATCGGCGACGGGTTCCGCATCAGCGCCACCGAATTCCGCCTGACCGCCCATCACACGCCCGGGCACGCGTCCAACCACCTGTGCTTCCTGCTCGAAGAGGAGCGCATGCTCTTCTCGGGCGACCACATCATGCAGGGCTCGACCGTCGTGATCCGCCCACCGGACGGCGACATGGCCGCGTACCTGGAGTCGCTGGCTCGCACCCGCCAGCTCCGCCTGCGCTCCATCGCTCCCGGGCACGGGCACCTGATCGAGAACCCGAACGAGGTGATCGACTACTACCTCGCGCACCGCTCGGAACGTGAGCGCCAGATCTACGACGCGCTCGCCGCCGCGGGGACCGCGAAGATCGACGTGCTGGTGAAGCAGATCTACACCGACGTGCCGGAAGAGCTGCACCCGGTGGCGCGCCACTCGGTGCATGCCCATCTCCTCAAGCTCGCCGCGGAGGGCAAGGTGAAGGGCAAGACCCTCACGGGCCCGTGGTCGGTGGTCTGAGCCGAGCCGTCGGTGCTGCACGAAGGGCCAGCAGCGCAGCGGGCCTTCCCGTCGTTCACGGCGCGACTCGACCAGACGGTCTTCATCGTCACCACCGTCGGCGATCGAGGCGAGCGGGCCGGGTGCCTCGTCGGCTTCGCCGCGCAGTGCAGCATCAGTCCCCCACGCTTCCTCGCGCTGCTGTCGGTGCTGAACCGCACCCACCAGGTCGCCGAGTCCGCGGACCTGCTGGCGGTGCACACCGTTGCTCGCGGCGCGCAACCGCTGGCCGCCCTGTTCGCCGGTGAGACCGGGGACGAGGTCGACAAGTTCGCCCGCTGCGCCTGGACGCCGGGCCCCGGCGGCGTGCCGATCCTCGAAGAGTGCCCCAACTGGTTCGCCGGGCGGATCCTGTCTCGGGTCCGGGGCCTCGGTGACCACACCGGCTACCTCCTGGAACCGGTGGCGGTAGAGCTCGGCGACCCCGGTGAAGCCCTGCTCGGGATCCACGACGTGGCCGGCATCGAGGCTGGTCATCCGGAGAGCAGCTGAGCGGTACCGCGCACACCTCTGACGGCCCGTCAGGCCTGTGCGATGCGCCGATCCCGCGAGTACCGTCCAGCCAGCCAGCGAGTGACGGGCGAGGGTCGAGACGGTCGACCTGCCTGCGAGACACAAGGGGGATCGGCTATGGCCGACTACCAGCTCTTCATCGACGGAGCGTTCACCGACGCCGCGTCGGGTGAGACGTTCGCCACCTACAACCCGGGCACCGGCCAGAAGCTCGCCGACCTCCCGAAGGCCGGGCGCGACGATGCGATCCGGGCCATCGAAGCAGCCCGCAAGGCGTTCGACGAGGGGCCGTGGCCGAAGATGTCGGGTGCCGAGCGGGCGGCCAAGCTCCGGCGCATCGTCGAGCTCATCAACCAGCACTCGGCCGAGCTGGCCGAACTCGAAGCCCTCGACAGCGGCGGCACCATCCTCAAGGCCCAGATGGCCGACGTACCCGGCGCGGTCTCGGCGTTCGAGTGGTTCGCACGCATGGCCGAGGAGCGCCCGGACCGGGTTGACCTCGAGGGGTCCCCGTTCCCCGTGTCGCAGAACTACATCCGCTACGAGCCGATCGGCGTGTGCACCGGCATCATCCCCTGGAACTTCCCGCTCATCATGGCTGCCTGGAAGATCGCCCCGGCACTCGCCGCGGGGAACACCTCGGTACTCAAGCCCGCCTCCCTCACCTCGCTCTCCGCGCTGAAGCTGGCCCAGATCATCGCCGAGGCCGACCTGCCGCCCGGGGTGGTGAACATCCTCGCCGGGCCCGGTGGCACGGTCGGCGAGGAGCTGGCCTCGAACCCGCTGGTCGACAAGACTGCGTTCACCGGCTCCACCGAGGTCGGCCGCCGGATCATGCAGCTGGCGTCGGGCACCGTGAAGGCGGTGACCCTCGAGCTCGGTGGCAAGTCGGCCAACATCGTGCTCGACGACGCCGATCTCGACCTGGCGGCTGCCGGCGTGCTGTGGGGCACCTTCTTCCACGGCGGTCAGGTCTGCGAGTCCGGCACCCGGGCGCTCGTCCAGCGAGGTATCTACGACGAGTTCATCAGCCTCCTGGTGGAGAAGGCCAACAACATCGTGGTCGGTGACCAGATGGAGATGACCACCAACATCGGCCCGCTGGTGTCACGGGGCCAGGTGGAGACCGTGGAGCGCTACGTGAAGCTCGGGCGCGACGAGGTGGGCGAGCCGCTGTGCGGCGGCGGGGCCCCCGACAACCTGCCCGACCACCTCGACAAGGGGGCGTTCTACCGTCCGACGATCTTCGCCGATGTCGACAACAAGGCCAAGATCGCCCAGGAGGAGATCTTCGGCCCGGTGCTCTGCGTGATCCCCTTCGACACCGACGACGAGGCGGTGGCCATCGCCAACGACTCGATCTACGGGCTCGCCGGCGGGGTGCAGAGCGGCAACATCGAGCGGGCGGAGGCGGTCGCGGCCCGGATGCGTACCGGCACGGTGTGGATCAACGACTACCACTTGATCTCCCCCGAGCGGCCCTTCGGAGGGTACAAGCAGTCCGGCATCGGTCGCGAGCTGGGCACCCAGGGCTACGACATCTACCGCCAGGTGAAGCACGTCCACATCAACCCGGAGACCTCCGGGCGCGACAACCACTTCCACTACGGCGTCCTCGGGGTCTGATCCTGCTTGCCCGGCGAGCGTGGAGCGGTAGAGCGCCTCATCATCGAGCGGGGCGCTCGATCACCACGCGTTCGCCGGGTCAGCCGGTGACCAGGTAGTGGAGCAGGCCACCCTCCTCACGCACCAGCGCCGCGCCCCTCGCTCGCAGGTGCTCGAGGTGCGCGTAGGTCTCGCTCTCGGCCATCGAGCCCCAGTTCCGGGGGGCGAACAGCTCGTGTGACAGCGCCTCGACGGTCGCCCAACCGATCCCCGCGCTGATCTCCCGGAGCCGGTCGAGCCGTTCGTCGTGGTGGCGCTTGATCTCCTCCACCCGCCGCGGCAGGTCGCCGAAGGGGTGACCGTGCGCCGGCAGCACCGTCGTCACCCCTGCCAGCTCGGCCACCCGGTCCAGCGAGTCGACGTAGCGGGCCAGCGAGTCGCCCTCCACCAGTCCCGAGATGTGCGGGGTGATGGTGGGCAGCACGTGGTCGCCCGCGAGGACCACCCCTCCATCGGGGTCGAACAGGCACAGGTGGTCGTCGGTGTGCCCGGGCGTGTAGAGCGCCACCCACTCCCGCCGAGCGAGGGAGATGGTGTCGGCGTCGTCGAGGCGGTGGGTGGGCTCGGGCACCCGGAAGAATGGCAACCCGCTCGCCAACCGCTGCCGGAACAGCGCGACCTTGTCGGGTGGCGGCCCTTCGATGGTGCCGCCCCAGGGAGCGGGACGGCGGAAGTCGAGTTCCTCGTCTTGCCCTTCCGGCTGGTCGGCTCCGTCGTCGTCGGGCCGGCGCTCCTCGAGCTCGGCGTCGCCGTCGAGCCGCCCGTCGAAGATGGTGCGGAACCGCGACGAGGTCACGACCCGGGCGCCGGTCTCTGCCGCGAGCAACCCGGCACCGCCGAAGTGATCGGGATGGGAGTGGGTGACGATCACCGTGTGCACCCGCGCCAGAGGGATGCCGGCCGCGTCGAGCCGGTTGAGCAGCGCCCGCCACGACGCCTCACCGGGCAGACCGGGGTCGACCAGGGCGAAGCCGTCGCCGTCCTCGAGGGCATAGGTGTTGACGTGGCCCAAGCCCGGCAGGTCGATGGGGAGCTGTAGCCGCAGGATCCCGGGAGCGACCTCGGCGATCTCCTCGGACGCGGGGAGCTGCTCCTGCTTGGTGGATCGGCTGGTCACGGCTCTCCCGCCGGATCGGGGGCGTCGGCCGCGCCAGTGGTTGGTTCCGGGTGGCTCGCCACCCGGAAGAACGTGTCGCGGTAGTAGCGCAGCTCCTCGATGCTCTCACGGATGTCGTCGAGAGCCCGGTGGCTCTCGGCCTTCCTCGGCGCTCCCGCCAGCAACGCGGGGTTCCACCGCTTGATGAGCTCCTTCACGGTCGACACGTCGACGGAGCGGTAGTGCAAGAACTCCTCGATCTCGGGGAGGTACCGGGCCAGGAAGCGGCGATCGGTGCCGATCGAGTTGCCGCACAGTGGGACCGTGCGCGGCTCGGCGATGTGCTCGCGCAGGAAGGCGAGGGTCTGGGCGCCGGCCTCCTCGAGGGAGACCGACGAGGCCCGGATGCTGTCGAGCAGGCCGCTGCGGGTGTGCATCTCGATCACCACCTCGCCCATGTGGGCCAGCGCGGCTTCGGACTGGTGGATCACCAGGTCCGGCCCCTCGGCCACGATGTGCAGGTCGTCGTCGGTGATCAGGGTGGCGATCTCGACGATCACGTGGCGATCCGGGCTCAGGCCGGTCATCTCCAGGTCCATCCACGCGAGCACGCCGGGCAGCGTACCGGGGTGCCTGGCACCGGCCGGCTCGACCGGTGAGACTCTGCCCGATGCGACGGTTGGTCCCGGTGGTCGTGGTGGCGGTGCTGCTCGCCGCCGGTTGCTCGTCGGGTGGCGGTGACCGGGACGGTGACGACGCAGCCGGCTCGGGGGAGGACCCGGCCACGGCCACGACGATGCCCGGGGTCACCGGCACGGTGCCCGCCGGCGACCTCCCCCTCTCCTCGGTGACCACGGTCGAGGCCGAGCTCCCCCCGGTCGAGCCGCTGGCGAAGCCCACCGGGGTCGGGGAGGACGGCGAGCTGTCGGCCGCCCGGCTCGAGGGCTGCGTGACCGGCGGCTCCTGCCGGGAGATCGAAGCTCCCCTGGTGATCTGGCCCGGGGCACAGCTCGCGGGGCTCGACCTCTCCTTCGCCGTGCTCACCGGCGTCGACCTGCGGGGCGCGGACCTCTCGGGCGCGAACCTCACCTCGGCGAACCTCTCCGGAGCGAACCTGGCCGGGGCGAAGCTCGACGGGGCCACCCTGGCAGACGTGAACTTGACCGGGGCGAGCCTGACGCTGGCCAGCGTCCGGGGCACGGATCTCCGGGGCGCCGACCTGCGGGACGCGATCATCGACCGGGCCAGCTTCCAGGCGTCGATCTTCTGCCAGACGGTTTGGGTCGACGGGACCAGACTGAACGACCTCTGCTAGCACCATCAGTGCCCGCCCTGCTGCGGGCTGTATGGATCGCGGTCACGAGCGGTGGTAGACATGAGGCCGGCGGTCTCCTTTTCGGCACCGCCCACGAGCTGTTGGGGGTTCGGGCGCGCCCGGGCCCGGGGACACGCGATCGAAGGGGGACACCGATGGGTGCCAGGACTCGGGCCGCAACCGTCGGACGGGTGGTGACGGCCTTCGCCGTGGTGGCGAGCCTGTTCGGGTTGTCCGTGGCCGGCGCGCCGCAGGCGTCGGCGGCGGGCACGTGGCAGAACCCGGGGAACTGGACGCTGTTCACGCAGACCGGCGAGCTGGCGCTCGCGGGTCGGGGTGGCGCACTCCAGGCGCCGACTCGGCCGTACGAGTGCAACAACGGCACGAACGACGACCAGTCCCTCACCGACCCGAACCTGCCCCCGGTGTTCCAGGACACCATGCCCGACTTCAACGCCACCGCGAGCGAGTCCGGAACGGCCACCGGCGGTACGGCGAACACCCTCGTCCACAGCGGCAAGACGTGGACCACCAACCAGTGGGTGGACCACACCGTGGTCATCACCGGCGGGACGGGCTCGGGGCAGTTCCGCAAGGTGGTCAGCAACACCAACAACACCCTCACCGTGAGCCCGAACTGGACCACGACCCCGAACAACACCAGCCAGTACCAGATCCGGGCGTCGGACCCCGAGTGTGAGTCGGCCACCGACGAC
Source organism: Rhabdothermincola sediminis (assembly GCF_014805525.1). Lineage (NCBI taxonomy): Bacteria > Bacillati > Actinomycetota > Acidimicrobiia > Acidimicrobiales > Iamiaceae > Rhabdothermincola > Rhabdothermincola sediminis. Next base: position 67,249 of record NZ_JACFSZ010000008.1, read on the forward strand.
AGTGAGATCATGTCGGGCGTCCAGCCTCGGGTCATCACCAACCTGGCGGCGAACATCCTCGCCGACGGCACACTCTCGTCCGCCACGTTCACGCTGGCGCCCATCTACACCTACATCAACCAGCCGCTGAGCGGGACGGTCTCGATCACCACCACCGCCACCTCGGTGTCGGGCTGGATCGACCCCGCGACCGGCGGCGCGCAGATCGACGTATCGCTGAACGCGACGTTGGTGGGCCCGTTCGGCACCTGCCCCATCAACGGGATCAACGTGTCGGCTCGGACCTCGAACCCGGGTGGTGTTCCCTACAACTCGAGCACCGGTTTCCTCACCGTCGTCGACAACACCTTCGTCGTCCCCGCCACCACCGGCGGCGGACTCTGTGGTTCGGTCAACAGCTCCTTCGGCCTGCCTTCGGCCCCCGGGCAGAGCAAGCTGCTGCTCACCGCCAGGATGACGCCCACCAGCGGCAACCAGCAGCCGACGGCCATCGCCCCTCCCACCCCGGTGGGGGTCACCGAGGGTCAGGTGGTGACCCTGACGCCGTCGGCCACCGACCCTGATGTGGTGCTGTGCGCGTCGCCGGGGCCGTGCACCAACCCGCCCCCGAAGTACAACTGGCGCTGGACGCAGACCTCGGGTCCGACCATCTCGCAGATCTCAGTGAACCCCGAGACCGGTGCCGCGACCTTCATCCCACCGGACGGAGGTAGCTACAGCTTCCTGATCGAGGTGGGTGACGGGGCCGGCCAGGCCATGAGCCCGAACACCGCGACCGTCAGCTTCAGCGTCGCGAACGTCCCGCCGACGGTGAGTGCCGGGCCTGACCTGACCGTGTCCGCGGGGCTGTCGGCGCCGGCGAATCCCCAGAAGCTGGTGGGGAGCTTCACCAGCCCCGCCCCATCGGACGTCGCGGGCCGCACCTACCTGTGGCAGAAGATCGCGGGTGGAACCTGCGGGGCGTCCGTGGTCACGATCACCAATCCGGCGGCGCTCACCACGACCTTCTCGACCGAGGCTTCGGCGACGGACTGCACCCAGTTCGTGCGATTCACCGGCACCGACGCTGATGGTCAGTCGTCGTTCGACGACATGGTGATCACGGTGAAAGGCACCACGGCTGGCACGATCTCCGGTCGGGTGACCGGCTGTACGCCCGCCTGCGCGGACCTCAGCGGGGCCACCGTCAACCTGTACCAGGTGTCGGGTATGAGCCTGACGCTGTACGGGTTCACCACCACCGATGCCAACGGCGACTACTCGTTCACCTCGGTTCCGGCCGGGACCTACAAGGTCTTCTTCTCCAACGCCGGCTACACCAGCCGCTGGTTGGGTGACGGGCTGATCTCGGCCGCGAACTCGCCTGCCATCCCGGTGCCGTACGCCGGCGCCAACCAGACGCTGTGGGGCGGCGCCGGCCGGGGCACCCTCCAGGGCACGGTGAACAAGCTGCCGAGCGGCAACGTCGGCGCGGGTATCGAGGTCAGGCTCTACGACGCGCCGACCGGGTGGTTCAGCCGCAAGACCACCACCGACGCCTCGGGCTTCTACCAGTTCGCCAATATCAACCCGGGGACCTACAAGCTGAGCTTCGCCAAGGGCTCGACCACCTACGCGGAGATCTGGAGCGGTGGGGCGCTCAACGTCAGCACCGCCAAGACGGAGACCGTGGCGAGTGGAGCGACGACGGTCTCCGACGTCACCGCCAATGCCAACCTCGTGCCCGCCAAGAGCACCGGCATCGCGACGAGCGGGTCGACCACCACGGTGGTGGAGGCCGGCAAGGGCTGGTCGTCAGGCCAGTGGAACACCTACCGGGTGCGGATGCTCACCGGCGCGGCCGCTGGCCAGTCGCGGGTCATCAACAACACCACGGCGACGACCCTCACGGTCTCGACGGCCTTCACCGCAGCGGTGGCGGCTGGTGACCAGTACGTCATCGAAGCCAATGCCACCAACGCGGCGCCGGGTACCGGACAAGCCACCGGCGGCGGCAACACCGGGCTCCTCGGGTCGCCTCCGCGGGCCTACCTGGACGACACGACGAAGGCGTGGACCACCAACATGTGGGCCGGTTACCGGCTGCGCATCGTCGCGGGACGGGGCGTGGGGCAGGTCAAGACGATCGTGGCCAACACGGCCACCCGCATCGAGGTCGACAGCGACTGGGCCACCGCCAGCATCCCCAACGCCACGACCGTCTACGCCATCGAGCCGGTGAGCAACGCCAACCCGGGTTACCTGCAAGGCGGCGTCGGCGCGGCGAGGAACGGGGCGAAGGTCCCCGCCGGCCAGACCGAGGTCCGGGTGTACGACGCCGCCACGGGGGCCTTCCGAGGCAAGGTGCTCGTCGGTCAGGGCCTCGCCGGTGACAACCCGGCGGTCAACTACAGCTTCTTCCGCTGGACCGCCGATCCGGCCTTCCCGAACGCCCAGCAGGGTTTGCCTCCGGGTAGCTACAAGGTGCTGTTCCGGGTGATCGGCACCGGCGGTGGTAGCCCCGCTTTCTGCTCCGAGTGGAATGCGGACGTACGAGGCGGCCCGAACACCGGCAGCCAACTGTACGCCACGCCGGTGACGGTCAGCCCCGGTCAGGTCACGATTCTCAGTGCGTTCCTGGCGCAGTCGGCGGGATGCACCGCGAGCAACTGAACCACCCATCATCCACGTGATCCTGGACGGTCCCCCGGCGATCAGCCGGGGGACCGTCGCGTCCTGATGGCCCTCGCCACGACTGACGCCGACCGCCCGATCCGGTGGGTGCCGGCAGCCGGGATCATCCTGGCGGGCGCCTTCGGCGCGCTCGCCGGCGCGGCCGGCGCGGCCCCCGCCACCTGGTGGCTGGTGTGCCTGTGGATGGCGTGGGGCATCGCCACCGTGTTCGCCCTGGGCTCGCGTTGGCCGTCCCTTGCGTTGGCCGGGTTGCAGGTGTTCTTCCTCCTGGAGGTGCTCGCGCCGGCGACCATCGCCGTCAGCGAAGGGCGGACCATGATCGCCGCCTATGACGTCACCGCGGGCACCGTCGGGGCGCTGCGGCTCTCGGTGCTCGCGCAGGTGGCGGTGCTCGCCGGGGTCTTCCTCGCCCGGGCATGGCGGGGTGGCGGTCCTCCGGTGCGGATGGACCTGTCATTGCCCGCCTGGCTGCTCGACCGGTGGGCCATCGCCCTGCTCCTCGGAGCGGTGGCAGGGATGGCGCTGTACGTGCTGACCGCGGGAGGCGATCCTCGGACGCTGGTGGTGCTGGTCGGCGAGGCGAAGTACGGCCAGTTCGCCAAGACCGCGCAAGGACCGGTGGTGAAGTACTTCAGCGTCTTGCTCGGCCTCGCCGGCGCGGCGATCGTGGTGGCGACGCTCCGGCTGACCTCGTCGGCGGCCCGGTCACGGTGGTTGCCCTGGTGGGTGATGGGGATCTCGGCGGTGATGCTCATCAGCGGCGGGGGCCGCTGGTGGCTCGGGATCCCGGCGGTGACCGCGGCGCTGGTCTGGTGGCGCACGACCCGAGGGGCGTGGACCCGTCACCCCCGACTCATCGTGGTGCTGGGCGCGATGGGGCTCTTCGTGGTGGCGGTGCTCGTGGGCGGTCTGCGCGAGCAGGCCGGCTCGAAGTCCATCGACACCGACGCGTTCCTCGCCAAACAGCTCCGTGGAGGGGTGTTCGCCACGACCGCGGTCCTGGTGGACACCGTGCCCGCCACCCATCCCTACCTCGGCGGCTCCAGCTACGCGGAGCTGGTGACGATGCCGGTGCCGCGGGCGTTGTGGCCGGACAAGCCCGAAGGCGAGGTGAAGGACCTGCAGCGCGCCTTCTTCCGCCAAGAGCTGGGTGCGTCGTTCGCCTACTACGGGGAGGCCTACGCGAACTTCGGTTGGGCTGGCGCAGCCATCCTGTGCGCCCTGTTCGGGTTCGTGCTCGAGCGTTGCTGGCTGGGTCTCGTGAGCGCCTCGACGCCGGCGAGGCTCGTGGCGTTCGCCGCCGCGGTACCGGTGCTACTCCAGCTCTTCTCGCGGGGCTATCTCGCCGGGCTCGTGGCCGGCGTCTCCGGCTACGCGGTGGGCATCGCCCTCGTCGCCCGCGGGCTGCAGCGATGGCAGGGCCGTGGAGGCCTGGACCATCGACCGATCCGGGGGACTGCCGCGCCGGTCGCGCCGGGCCTCTCCACCGGACGATGACCCTCGACCAAGGCGCCGAGCGGCCGGTCGATCTCGTGGCCCATCTTCCCTACTACGTGCACGCCGCGGTGGCCTTGCACCGCGCCGGTCTGCTGCACCGGTTCGTGTCGGCCCCCATGTCGCACCATCCGTCCCCGTTGGCGCGGGTGTCGGGGCTCGGCGGGCTGGGTGGCTACTACAACCGGACCCGCGTCGACCCTCGCCTCGACGGGGTTCCGATGCGCCGCATGTGGGCCGCGCAGACCGTCGCCCTCACCGCTCAGCGGCTGGCGATGCGCACCGGCCGAGGGACCGCGCTGGCGTTGCGGTCCGCGCTGTGGGACCGTGCGGGGCGGCTCCATCTCCGAGGCCCGAACCGACCGGAGCCGTGGATCGTCCACGGTCTGAGCGGGATCATGGCCGGCACTGCCGCCTGGGCCCGTCGGCGAGGGGCGGTCGTCGTGTGCGACGTGCGTGCCGCTCACCCCCGCGCCATGCACCGCCAGGTCACCGAGGTCCTGAGACATCGCGGTGTGCGTTACGAACCACCGGATGAAGGGATCATCGGACGCATGGAGCGTGAGTTCTCGCTGAGCGACGTGCTGGTGTGCAACTCCGAGTACACCCGCCGCAGCTTCCTCGCCGAGGGTTTCGATCCGGCCCGGGTCATCGCGATCCCGCTGGGTTGCGACGTGGAGCGGTTCCACCCCGCGACCCACCGACCGGAGCAGTTCACCGTGCTGTTCGTGGGGCGGGACTCGTTCCGCAAAGGCCTGCTCGACCTGCTGGAGGCCGTCCGGGCCCTTCCCCGAGGGACCCGTCTGCTGGTGGCCGGTGAGATCGACTCCACCTCGCGAGGCATGCTCGCCGGTCTCGGTATCGAGGTCGAAGCACTCGGTGGGGTGGGAGCGGACGAGATGGCCGTCCTCTACCACCGGGCGTCGGTGCTCGCGCTGCCCTCCTTGTCGGAGGCGTTCGGGATGGTGGTCCTCGAGGCGATGGCGTGCGGCGTACCGGTGGTCATCAGCGACCAGGTGGGCGCGGGGGAAGCGGTCACCGACGGCGTAGACGGGTTCGTCGTCCCGGTGGGTGACGTCGAGGCCCTCGCCGAGCGGCTCCTCGCCCTGAGCCGGGATCGTGCGCTCGTGGAGTCGATGTCTCACCATGCCCGGCGCGCTGCCGAGGCCAACACCTGGGACCACTACGGCGAACGGCTGGTGCGGGCATACCAGGAGGCGGTGCTACCGCTCACCCGGTGAGCTGGTCGAGCAGCTCACCCAGCCGGGCGGCCATGAGCGAGCGGTTCCGCTCCTGGGCCGTGTAGCGCATCCCGTTGCGGCCCCACCGGCGGCGGCGCTCGGGGCCGGCGGCCACGAGCTGGCGTACGCCGGAGGCGAGCTGCGCGGGCTCGACCACGATCCCGGCGTCGTTGCCCTTGACGATCTCGCCGACCTCACCCGCGGTGTTCGTCAGCACCGGCAGGCCCGCTGCCATGTAGTCGAACAACTTGTTGGGACTGACCCCGTAGAGGAACAGCGGTAGGTCCGCCAGCACGTGCAGGCCGGCATCGGTCGCGGCCAGCAGATCGGGCACCTCGTTCTTGGGCACCGCTTCCAGGAACACGACGTTCGTGAGGCGCCGGCGGGCCGCCCGGGTCATCAGCGCCGGCTTGGCCAGGCCGTCCCCCACGAGCACGAATCGCACCTGAGGCAGGTCCCGGGCCACCTCCGCTGCTGCATCGAGGACGAAATCGAGGCCGTTCGCGGGACCGTGAGCCCCAGCATAGAGAATGGTCACCCCGTCGAATCCGTAACGGCGCCTGAGCTCCTCGCGAGGCGCGGTGGGCTCGAAGTCGGCGGGGTCGGCGGCGTTCGGGATGAACCAGATCCTTCCCGGCGGCACGCCGTCCTCGGCGATGGCTTGTGCCGCGCCCTGGGCGAGCACCACGATCGCGTCCGCCCGCCGGTAGAGGAACTGCTCCAGGCCCCGCACCAGGCGGTGGGTCAGGGAGCCGGCCCGGATCCGGCCCATGTCCACCAGGATCTGGGGCCACAGGTCGCGGATCTCCAGCACGAACGGGGCCCGGCGGATGCGGGCGATTGCCCACCCGGCGAGCCCGGTCAGCAGGTGCGGCGAGGAGGCGTACACCACGTCGGGTCGCGGGAGTCGCAGACCGGTGACCAGTGCCCCGACGGCGAAGACGGCCCAGTTGAGGACCCTGGTGGCGTCGTTCGCCCCGTACGGGGGAGTCCACACGGTGCGGAAGGCGTCGGTCGCCGGGGGCTGGGGACCCTGGGTGAACAGGTTGCGGTTCGCGGCCACGATGGTGGTGTCCCAACCTTCGAGACGCTCGGTGAGCTCGAGCAGGCGAGTGCCGCCCGGCGCGTCGTACGGGTTGGCGAAGTGGTTGAGCGCCAGGAGTCGGCGGGTGGGGCGCGCCGGCTGACCTTTCACGCTCTCCCCAGCACCACGGCGTTCGTCCACTCGCTCTCCCCTCGATCGACCCGCAGCCTGATCTCCCTCCCAGTCTGCTCCACCGACACCTGGCAGCGGCCCATCGGCTGAGGAGGCGCGCACCGGCGCACCAGGCGGCCGTCGTCGGCGTGCCAGAGACCAGGAGCGGAACCGGCTCCGGGGACCGCCTGCCACAGCACCGGGCCCGCCGAGCGACCCCGCACGATGAGCCAGGTGGCCGCCTCGAGCTCGCCGTAGGTCCGGCTCCACCAACCCGTCCACGGCTCGCGGTGGCCCCTGACCGCCTCCGCGTGGGCGGGTAGGTGCAGGGACCACTGGCCTGCGGCGCCGGGTCGACAACGCACCAGGCAGCCGTCGAGCTCGGCGGCCACCTCCGGCCCCAGCGGGAGGTCGAGCTGCCAGCGCACCGGTCCCCCGCCGAGGACCCAGTCCGCGACCGCGACGCACGGTGGATCGGTGTCGACCAGGACGGCTCGCACGACGACGACCGGCGGATCGACCCGCGTGTAGGCGTCATGGGCGCCCCACAGGATGGTCAACCCGTCCAGGATCGCGGGTTCACCGAGCACCCCGGTGGCGTGGTGCCGCCACCGGAACACCCGATGAGGCTCCAGCTGGTCCATGCCGCGGACTCGCAGCACGGCGTGCGCAGCGGAGCAGCGCAGCCCGTCTCGTAACCCGGGGTCGGCGTTGTACGCGCCCGTGCCGGGGTCGCCCACCAGCCAGCTACCGCCGACCGCGATCTCGGTGCTGCAGAGGTCCGCGTGGCCGTGCCAGCGGCGCTCGCCGACGCGCAGCCACACCCGCACCGGGCCGGTGGCGGCCCGAGCGATGCCGCCCCCCACCACGCCCCCGTCCACCGCGGGTTCGGGCTCGATCGGTTCGCCCTCCGCCAGGTACCAGGCCAGCTCGTCGTAGCGATCTCGCTGGTCGGGCGGAGCTCCACCACCGGCAAGGGCGAGCGCACCGAGCGCGGTACCCGACAGGTCGGTTGTGGCGTCCGGGGCGGACGAGACCAGCAGCCGGCCCTCGTCCCAGTCCCCGTACTGGGGCACCGGCCCGTCGAGCACCCCCAGGCGGGCCAGGTACTGGGCCGCCCGTGCGGCCCGTTCGAGGGTCGCCGGATCCCGATCCAGCAGCGCCCGCACCAGGAGCATCTCCAGGACGAAGCGGTGGTACGAGAGCGCCTCGTCGATCGTCGAGCCGTCGGCGCGGACCTCACGCCCGGCCTGCCGGTCGAACAGGCGGGCGCCTGCTGCGGCCCATCGGGCCGCCGTCGGGTGATCGAAAGAACGCCCGATCACGAGTAAGCCGAGGGCATCGCCGAGCAAGTGGTTGTTGGCCATGGTGCTCAACGTGTACGGGAGCTCGAAGACCAGGTGCTTGCCGGCGTGCCAGAGCACCCGGCCCATGGCGTCGCGCAGGGGGCGGGCCAGGCGCTCGCCGGTGAGCGAGAGCACTTGTGCCCACGCCACGGCCCGCAGCGCGATCTCCAGGTTGGAGGCCCATTGGACGCCGACCTCGAGGGGGTTGTCGACGACCCATGCCCCCAGGTGGCGTTCGAGGACGGCCATCCAGCGGGGCTCGCGGGGCTCGAGGTGCGCGGCCCGGGCCAGCACCACGAGGTGGCGGTGCCGGTTCAGCTCCCAGGTCCACTTGACGTCGCCCCGCCGGGCCGGGGAGCGGATGTCTATCGTCCACCAGTACGATCGAGGCCACGAGCCGGGTCCGTCGAGGACCGCGTGCCAATCGGGCGGGTCGCCGAGATCGAGCTGGCGTCCGAAGAGGGTGAACCGGCCCGCGGCGATGTCGACCGCTTCGGCCAGGGTGCGCTCGCGGGCCGCGTCCGGCACCTCCGCGGGCGGGGGAAAACAGGCTCGCAGCGCGGGGACCGGGCGCAACGTGTCCGTGGCGGCCATCCTCCCGAGCAGTGCCCGGTGAGCTCCAGCCCGCTTGCTCAGCTCGTAGACAGCCCGGATCGGTGTTCCCCAGCCGAGCGAGCGCAAGTCGGCGGCGAGGCGGGCCGGCTTCACCGCGGCCGGGGTTGTGATCCGCGCCGCTGGTAGCCGTAGCGACGGGCCATCGGGGCGCAGATCCACCAGACCAGTCTGGCGTGCCGCCGGTCCAGCTCGGAACGCCAGCGCTCGTCGAGCGCGATGGGCTCCGAGCGGTGGCGCATCGGGTTGCCACCGAGGGCATGGCCGGGGGTGGCGCGGAACGCCGACGGGTCGAAACCTGCCGGGTCGATCCCGACGAGGCGAGCGAGCCGCTCGAGCTGGCCTTCCGGGTCCGTGGCGAGGTCCTCGTAGCGAACCAGCAGCGGCGGCTCCGCGCGAGCCGAGGCGCGCTCGAAGAGCATCTGCTGCACCGACCACCGGGCCGCGACCCGGGCGACTCGCCAGGCACGGGGTCGGGTTCCCGCCTGTTCCCGGCTGGCCGCAGATCCGCCGACCGTCGAGGCGACGAAACCCCGGGGGTCCCGCACCAGATGCACGACCAGGACCTCCACACCGCCCGCACGCAGGAGGTGCAGCCGGTAGGGGTCTTTCGAGGCGTCCACCACGACGCTCGCGCCACACCGCGCCCCGGCCCGCCGAGCGGCCTCGAGCGTGATCACCCGGTACGACCGTGCACGGGCGCGAGTGCGCCTCGTCGCCCGACCGGTGATCAGGCCGGGAATCCAGTGCCAGCGCACGACCCGGCCCGCGTCCTTCGATTCCCGGAACCAGCTGAGCGTGTCGATCGGCGCGCGGTCGGGATGAGCAGCCACGATCGGCCCCCACAACGGGCAGGCACGGAGAGCTGCGCCGCACTGGCAGCGGGCATCGGGATCGTCCAGGAGGTGCGGCAGGAGGTGCAGCTCGCCCAGGCTCGCCACCTCGGGATGGGTGGCGAGGAGCATCTCGAGCAGCGTCGAGCCACTCCGGCCGGTGGAGAGCACGTAGAGGAGCTGGGCCGTCAGGGCAGCGGTCCTCTGACGGGCCGGCGCCGGATCGACGTAGGCAGCGCGGCGCGAACGGCGTGGAGGTCCTCAGGTCGAGGAAGGACGAACGCGCCGGCCGGGAGTCCCGTGGCCCGGACCAGGTTGACGAGCAGCGCTAGCGCAGCGCTCCCGTACCCGGCGACGCTGGCCATCGCGATCCACGCCAGCCCACCCGTCGGCATCGTCACCGCGAGGCCGGCGACGGTGACCGCCAGCCCGGCGAGTTGGGACCACAGGACCGCCGCGGGGCGGCCGAGGCCCCGGAGTACCTCCTGCTGGACGCTGGTGACCCCGAACGCCGCGCCGGCGACGGTCAGCACCAGCGCGGTCGGGACCGCCACGTCGAAGCGATGCCCGAACAGCAGTGGCAGCCCGATCGGGGTCAGCAGGAGGGCCACGGTGGTGAGGACCACGGACAGCATGATCGCGGTGCGCACCCCGCGCGCCGCGAGCGCGGCCCGGGCCTCGTCGTCGTCGTGCTCGGCCACCCTCGGGAACAACACGTTGCCGAACGCGGCCATCACCGGTGAGGAGAGCGTGCTCCACGACACCGCCACCGCGTACAGCCCCAGGTCCCCTGGTGGGAGGAAGGCGGCGATCAGGAGCTGGTCCAACCGCACGTTCAAGGTCGTGGGGAGGGCGGCCAGCGCGCTTGGGAGGCCGAAGCGCAGCAGCGAGGGGGCGAGCGACAGATCGGGCCGGAGGGGCTGGCGTAGTCGGCGCCGGACGAACAGCACCGCGACCGGGGCCAGCACGGCTCGGGCCGCGACGAAGCTGATGGCCACCGTCGCGGGTTCGGGCCGACCCCCACCGCGTGTGGCGAACACCACCAGCGTGCCCAACCAGAGCAGCGTCGGCACCGAACGGAGCACGTTCCACGCCCGCACGTCACCGATGCCCCGGAGGGGCCCGATCACGAGCCCGATCACCGCGGCGACGGGGACCTGCAGCAGGTACCAGCGCGCCCCCGCCACGACGGAGGCGTCCTGAGCTGCCAGCAGCACCGGCATCAGAACCCAGCCCACGGCGACGAATCCGGCACTCGCCGACAGCGACACCACCAGGCCGGTGCCGAGGTAGCGGCCGGCGCGGGTGCGCTGGCGAGCGGGATAGAAGACGAGTGCTTCGGTCATCCCGAGGGTCGTGAGCATGCCGAGGAACGTGGGCCAGTTGAGGATCGCCGCCAGCTCGCCCCGCCCGGCCGGGTTGAGCAGGCGCGCCACCAGGACCCCGGTCACGACGTTGACGAGGCTGATGAACAGGTTCGTCGCCGTGGTGGACGCGAAGTCGTGCCGGAACGAGGGGCGAGAGGCCGGCGACGTTGCGGCCGCCGCCGAGCCGGCGCGCCGTTCGGGACGCACGCCGGCGCCGGTCATGTGCTCGTCCGGTGCCGGGGGCGGTTCGCCAGGCGCAGCAGGACCTCATGGAGCCTGCGAGCGTGGTCGTCCCAGGACACGGGCCAGCGCCAGGGCCGGCGGGTGCCGGGCGCGGGCAGGTCCGCCAGCGCGTTCCGCAGAGCAGTCCGGTCGCCGGCGGGCACGTAGGTCGCGTGCTCGCCGGCGACTTCGCGATGTGCGGGGATGTCGGAGAGGATCACCGGGCACCCGGCTTCCCCCGCCTCGGCCGGGGTGAACCCGAACGTCTCGAGCGTCGAGGCCGACACCAGGGCCCGCGCCCGGCCGAGCAGCCACGCCACCTCCTCCCGCCGCACCACTGGTCCGAGGTGGTGCAGGGAGGAGCGGGACCGGGGTGGGACGAGCGAGCGTTGGTGTTGCTGGCGCGCCGCCGGGATGGCGCCGGCGAGCACGAGCGGCGGGACGTCGGCTGCGATGGCCACCGCTTCACCCCAGGCCTCGCACAGCAGGTCGAGTTGCTTGTGTGGGGCGTCGTTGGCGAGCGACAGGACGAAATCGTCGACCCCGGGCGGGAACGTGGGTGGGGGAAGGTGTTCGCTGGGGAGTGGAGCGATGCCGCTCGGGATGACGCTGAGGCGGGGCGCCAGTTCGGGGAGATCGTCGAGCACCTCCCGGCGGAACGACTCGGAGACCGTGATGAGGTGATCCGCGTGGCGGGCTGACCACCGGTGCAGCGCCACCCGCCACCGGCGGTGCCAGCGTCGGTTGTGGTTGGCCTGCCGGCCACGGCCGAAGAAGTTCGGGTTCTGGAGGGCCGCCAGCACTGGGACCCGGCACGGACGGAGCGGCACGATGCCTCCCGGCGCGTACAGCACTGCCGGCGGGGTGGCTCGACCGGGGAGGGCCACCTGTTCCCAGACACCACGGCCGACGCCGTCGGGGACGCGGATCACCTCGACCTGCGCGGAGGGCAGCCCGCTCTCGCGGAGCAGCGGCACGTTCCATCGCCCGGCGAGGAGCTGAACCTGCACGTCCGGGGCCACGCGCTGCAGGGCCCGGAGCTGGTTCGTGAGGTAGGTGGCTCCGCCGCCGAAGTGGACCGGCAGGGCGTCCACGACGACGTGGACGGCGGTCATGTGCGCAGCTGCCCGCCAGTCGCCTGGGAGGCGAGGCGGCGGGACCCCTCGAGGTCCGGCGTCGAGCCGGCCGAGGCGTCCCCCTCGCCTAAGGCCAGCACCGCGCCCACGAGGTGCACCCCGAGCCGATCGAGGGCCGTGGCCCGCTCCCGCACCTGCCGCCCCCGTGACCCGCGGGGCACCACCAGGACCTGAGCGCGACCGGTACCCGTTTCCGGTGGTGCCAGCGGTGCGACGCCGGCTTCGATCAGCGCGGGATCGTCGGCGGGGACGACCCGTACGTCGCCCGATGTCGGCAGCGTGCTCGCGGCGCCGATGACGGGCAAGGTCAACGCCCGCGCCAGGTCGTCGACGTTCCGGATGGCGTCGTCGAGCTCATCGACCGCGTACCCCGTGCCCAAGCCGAGCACGAGCCCCACCAGCACGGCCAGGAGCAGGTTGCGCAGCGTGGCCGGCTGTGAAGGGTGTCGTGGGGGATCGGCACGGTCGATGACTCGCGCGTCGTTGGTCGATGCCAGCGCGATGTCGGCCGCCAAGACCTGCTGCTGGCGGACCCACGCGGCGCGCTGGTCGATCAGCGCGGCTCGCTCTGCGTCCAGCGCCACCGCCCGCTCGGCGCCGGGTCCGGCGTCGAGCTCCCGGTCGATCCCCGCCAACCGGGAGTCGATGGCGTCGAGCTGTGCGTCGATGGCCGACGAGCTGGCGGTGGTCCGGGAGGCCGACAGGTCCGCTCGCACCGCGGTGTACGCATCGGCCCAGGCGTTCGCCGCGGTGGCCGCGTCGTCCGGTGTCGCGGCGCGAGCGGAGAAGAGGAGGACGTCCGAGTCACGGACGTTGGTCACCGAGCCGCTCACCGGTCGGCCGAGCGCGCCCTGTGCCCGCTCTCGGACCAGTTCGCTCGAGGCCAGGCGGACCTCGTTCTGCATCACCCGTACCGGGTCGAGGCGCTTGCTGTCGACGATCTGGTCGGGCCGCGGATCCTGCACCGTAGCCGTGTCCTGTTGGAACAGCACCTGTGCGGTGGCCGTGTAGCGGCGAGGTTGGGTCAGCGACAGCCCGAGCGCGGCGAGAGCGGCGACGAGGGTGATGGCGACGACGACGAGCGCCCGGCGACGGAGCACCCCGATGTGATCGCGCAGCCTTCGCGAGCCAGCTGCGGGCTCGAATGACATCGGCCGCATGGTAGACGCGGCCGGCCGAGAGCGTGCTCGTCCCGTTCCGTGTCGCGCCTAGCCTGCGCTCGTGCTGCGCATCCCGCTGCTCCGTCTCGACCCTGATCTCCCACTTCCCGCCTACGCCCGGCCGGGCGACGCCGGTCTCGACCTACTGGCTCGGCACGACGTGGTGATCCCCGCCGGGGGCGGGCGGGCGTTGGTGCCCTGCGGTGTGGCCATCGCCATCCCGGAAGGGTTCGCCGGTTTCGTCCAGCCCAGGAGCGGGCTCGCGCTCCACCACGGGGTGACGTGCCTCAACTCGCCCGGCCTGATCGACAGCGGCTACCGGGGTGAGTTGAAGGTGCTGCTCGTGAACACCGATGCGGTGGCGGACTTCGAGGTGGTGCGCGGCGAGCGCATCGCCCAGCTCGTCATCCAGCCCGTGGAGCACGTGGTGCTCGACGTGGTCGAGGAGCTCGATGGCTCCCACCGGGGCGACGGCGGGTTCGGTCACACCGGGCGCTGAACCGGCACAGGACCGGATCGTGGTGGACCGGTCAGGTGGGCAGCGTCTTCACCAGGCGCACCCGCTCGCCCTGGTCGCCGATCTGGTACTCGTCGACGACCGGTCCCACGAGGTGCTCGAAGCGCGAACGCACCGCGTCGTCGAGCCGGTGACCGCTCGGGGCGGTGCTCGCCCCTGCGTCGATGGTGAGCCTGCCGGCTTGGATGTGGAAGGTGAGCGCGATGGTGTCCGCCGTGCCGGCGGCACGGAGGAGCAGGATCAGCGTCTCGTCGACCGCGATCCGCAGGTCCTCGATCTCCGCCAGCCGCAGGCCGAGGCGAGCCGCGATCCCCGAGACAGCCACGCGTGCGACCCGGCTGTAGGCGGGCGTGGCCGGGATGACGAGTCGTACCTCGTCACCCACCAAGCGGGATCGCACGATGCCAGCATCGCACGTCTCCGCCCCCGGACCGGGTCGCGCCGTGCCGCTCACGCACGCTCGCGCACCACCTGGCTCGCGTCCTTGTCGATCCGCTGGCCGAGGTACACCGGCTGGCGGAGGATCCCGTCGGAGGTCCATTCCCGGAAGGCGACCTCCACCACGAGGGTCGGCTCGGCCCACCGGGCGAGCTTGCGCACCGCCGCCGGCGGTGGCGGATCGAACGGGCAGCGGTCGGTCGAGCGGGCGTCGAGCAGGCGCCGCAGCTCATGCAGCTCGCGGTCGTCGAAGCCGGTGCCGACGCGGCCCGCGTACCGCAGCGACGGGCCATCGACGTAGCCGACGAGCAGGGCTCCGAAGCTCGCCGCTCGCGCGCCCTTGCCGGGCAGCCAACCGCCGACCACCAGCTCCTGCTGCTGGCGGACCTTCAGCTTCCGCCAGGCGCTGGAGCGGCGTCCCGGTTCGTAGTGGCTGCCGAGCCGCTTGGCGATCAGCCCCTCCAGGCCGCGGTCGCGCATGACCTCGAGCAACTCCCGGCCCCCACCGGTCCACGCGTCGGTGACCCGCCAGGCGGGGCCGGGGGCGATCAGGTCGCGCAGGATGGATCGGCGCTGCTCGTACGGCAGGGAGGTGAGGTCCCGACCGTCGAGCGCCAGCAGGTCGAACAACACGTACACCACAGGCTGGCGGGCGGCGGCTTCCTGCACCGAGGCGGGGCTGCGGGCCTGTATGCGTGGTTGCAGCCGACCGAAGTCCGGGATCCCGTGGCCGTCCAGGGCCACGATCTCGCCGTCGAGGACGGCCGTGTGGGGGGCGATGGCCGCGGCCAGGTCCTGTAGCTCCGGGAACCGATCGGTGGCGTCGAGCAGGTTCGCCGTGTGGAGTCGGAGCTCGCCGTGCTCGACCACGGCGATGGCGCGCATGCCGTCCCACTTGATCTCGTAGGACCACTGGTCATCGTCATCCGGGACGGCGTCGACCAGCACGGCGCGCATCGGCGCGAGCCGCTGAGGAGTGGTGGTGCCCACGCGGACAGCGTAGGTTTCGCCGGGTTCGAGAGCGTCGAGGTGGCGGTGCGGATGAGCACGTTGGCAGGGCAGGCAGCGCTGGTGACCGGTGGAGGCAGCGGCATTGGCTTGCAGTGCGCGCGGTACCTCCTGCGTGACGGCGCGACGGTCACCATCGCCGGTCGCACCGAGTCGAGGCTGCGCGAGGCCGCCGATCTGCTGCGGGAGGAGTTGGCAGGTGAGGGGTCGGTCCACTGGGTGGTGTGCGACGTCGCGGACGAAGATCAGGTGCGCGCCGCGGTCGAGACCGCCACGGCGCCGCTCGGTTCGCTCCACCTGGCCGTCGCCGCCGCCGGCCGGGGCGGGCTCGGGCCGCTCCTGGTCACCCCGCTCGAGGAGTGGGAGAGCATCCTCGCCACCAACACCACCGGGACCTTCCTCACCTTCAAGCACGCCGGCGCGGCCATCAGCGCCAGTGGCGGGGGTGCCATGGTCGCCATCTCGTCGATCGCGGGGGTGGCCACGCACCGGTTCATGGGCCCGTACTGCGTCAGCAAGGCGGCCATCGACATGCTGGTTCGGGTGGCCGCGGACGAGCTCGGGGTGGCCGGGGTGCGGGTGAACTCGGTGCAACCGGGCTTGGTCGACACCGACCTGGTGTCACTCGTGATGGCCGACGAGCAGATCCGAGGCGACTACCTCGACCAGATGCCGGTGCGCCGAACCGGCACCGTCGACGACGTGGCGGCGCTGGTGCGCTTCCTGCTCGGGCCGGAGTCGAGTTGGATCACCGGCGCCACCATCAACGTGGACGGCGGCCACCACCTCCGCCGCGGCCCGAACTACGAGCCCGTGACCCGGGCGCTGTTCGGCGACGACGCCGTGGAAGGACGGGTTCCTCGCGGATGACCGTGGAGCCGACCGGGAAGCCCGCTCAGCTGGCGGGCGGCTCGGCCGGCCCCTCGTCGTGGAGGCCGTCGGGGCGGAGGACCAGCACCGGGCAGGGTGCGTGGCGCACCACGTCGGCGGCGACGCTGCCGATCGCCACCCGCGCCAGCCCCGTCGTGCCGTGCGTGGCCATGGCCACGATCGCGGCAGGGAGCCGGGCTGCGAAGTCGACGATCGCCGCCGCTGGATCGCGGTCGTAGAGGACCTCCCACCCCCCGACGGTCCCGTTCACGCCCAGCCCCCGGGCCAGCCGCTCCACGTGGGCGCTGTCGACGGTGTCCGGTACGGGCTCGCGGCCAGCGGCTCTCGCCGCGGCGTCCGGGTCGACCACGCTGGTCACCCAGGGTTCGAGCCCGAAGCGGCTCGCCCATTCCGCCGCGACGGGCAGGATGGACTCCGAGAAGGCGGACCCGTCCGTGCACACCAGGAGGCGCCCGCCTCGGAGCGTCGAGCTGCCCGTGGCCAGTTCCGGGCCCACCACCAGCACCGGTCCGGAGCCGAGACGCAAGACGTCCTCGGCGACCGAGCCGAGCAGGACCCGGCGCACCCCGCTGCTCCCGTGGCTGGTCAGGCAGATGAGCGCGCCGGGCTCCTCGGCCGCGTTGGCGATGCACTCCGCCACCCAATCGGATTCGATCACGTAGGGCGGGCGGCAGGGCACGTCCAGACGCGCCGCCCACCCTTCGAGGTAGCGATGGGCTTCCTCGGTCCCGCCAGCTCCGACGACGCGCATCAGCTGCAGCTCGGCGCCCGCGGCCCGGGCGACGGCGGATGCGGGGCGGAGGGCCCGCTCGGCGAGCTCGGATCCGTCGAGAGGCACCACCACCGTCCGGTACATGCATCCTGAGCGTAGTGGGCGCAGCGCGCGGGTGGACCCGCCCTGCCGTGCGGGACGTTCGGCCCTACCCGATGCTGAGGTGGGCCGCGCACCATCGTCGATGGTGGAAGAAGACCGAAACGGCATGGAGATCCTCGACCGCGGGCACTGCCTCGGGCTGCTGCGCACCGTGCCGGTGGGTCGGGTCGGTCTGTCGATCAACGCGTTGCCGGTCGTGCTGCCGGTGAACTTCGCATACGACGCCGAGCGCGAGCGCATCATCATCCGCACCTCGGAGGGGGGCAAGCTGCGGGCCGCGCTCCTGGGGGCCATCGTGGCGTTCGAGACCGACCAGATCGATCCGGTGAGCCACACGGGCTGGTCGGTCCTGGTGCGGGGCCAGTCGTCGCTGGTCACCGACCCACACGACCTCGAGCGGCTCCGCCGGCTCCCCCTTCGGCCGTGGGCGAACGAGCAGACCGACCACTGGGTGGCGATCAGCACCGACCTGGTCACCGGCCGCCGCATCGGCGGGTGGTACGGCGAAGGGGCGCTCGAGCGCCACCACCTGGGTCCCGACGGGAGTGGCTGACCCGCTCCCCGATCGGGAGCTCGCCCACGATCGGAGTCGGCATCGGGCACAATGTCGGGGTGCCGATCCGGGTGTTCCTGCTCGATGACCACGAGGTGGTGCGCCGCGGGCTTCGAGAGCTGCTCGAAGGCGCCGGCGACATGGAGGTGATCGGCGAGGCGAGCACCGCGGAGGAGGCACTGCGGCGCATTCCCGCCACGAACCCGGACGTGGCCGTGCTCGACGTGCGGCTGCCGGACGGCGATGGGGTGGAGGTCTGCCGCGAGGTGCGGTCCAAGATGCCGCAGCTCCACTGCCTGATGCTGACCTCTTACGCGGACGACGAGGCGTTGTTCGACGCGATCATGGCCGGCGCGGCCGGTTACGTCCTCAAGCAGATCCGCGCCTCTGAGCTCGTCGACGCTGTGCGAGCGGTGGCTTCGGGCCAGTCGTTGCTCGATCCCTCGGTGACGGCGAGGGTGCTCGACCGGCTGCGCAACGGCTCCGTGGGTGACGAGCGGGTCGAGGCGCTGACCGACCAGGAGCGACGCATCCTCGATCTGCTCGCCGAGGGACTCACCAACCGCGAGATCGCCGATCGGATGTACCTCGCGGAGAAGACGGTCAAGAACTACGTGTCGAACCTGTTGTCGAAGATGGGCATGCAGCGGCGGACCGAAGCCGCGGTCTACGCGGCTCGCCTG
The DNA here is from genome assembly GCF_014805525.1 of Rhabdothermincola sediminis. Classification (NCBI taxonomy): domain Bacteria; kingdom Bacillati; phylum Actinomycetota; class Acidimicrobiia; order Acidimicrobiales; family Iamiaceae; genus Rhabdothermincola; species Rhabdothermincola sediminis. Next base: position 85,492 of record NZ_JACFSZ010000008.1, read on the forward strand.
GCGGAACGGCAGCGCAAGGGATCCGCGCGGCGCTGACCGGCGATCGGGTGCGCCTGCTGGATGAGCGGGTCAGCGAGCGGCCATCTCGAGGTTGATGGACGTGTTCCGATCGACCCAGCCAGCCAGTCGCCAGCCCAGTTCCAGCAACCCGCAGGCTGCTGCCCCCACCGCGACCGCGACCAGCAACGCATCGGCCGGCGGGAGCGGCAACTCGAAGTAGGCCCGTAGCCGGGGTAGCGCGAGGGTGAGGAAGAACGCTCCTGCCATCGATCCCACCAGCGCGGCGCGCCAGCCGTTGAAGGGCCTGGCCAGGATGGCGAGCACCCAGATGGCCACCATGAACAGCACGATGACCGCGACGGTGCGAGCGACCTCGACGTCGAGGTCCTCGACCTCGCGAGCGATCTGGTAGGCGGTGAGCGTGGCGGTCGCGGCGACCAACCCGGCGGGGGCGGCGAAGCGCAGTACTCGGGCGAGGAAGTTCGGCCGGGCCCGCCGGGCATTCGGTGCCAGCGCGAGGAAGAAACCCGGGATGCCGATGGTGAGGCTGGAGATGATCGTGAAGTGCCTGGGGATGAACGGGAACGGCAGTCCCGCGACGCCGACCGCGAGCGCGAGCAGCATGGCGTAGAAGGTCTTGGTGAGGAAGAGGTTGGCCACCCGCTCCACGTTGGCGATCACCCGGCGTCCCTCGGCCACGACCGAGGGGAACAAGGCGAAGTCGTTGCCGAGCAGCACGAACCTGGCGACGGCACGAGCAGCCTGGCTGCCGGTGCCCATCGCGACACCGATGTCGGCGTCCTTCAGTGCCAGGGTGTCGTTGACACCATCGCCGGTCATCGCCACGGTGTGCCCCGTCGACTGCAGCGCGTGGACCATCGAGCGCTTCTGTTGCGGGGTGACCCGGCCGAAGACCGCGTGGTCCTCCATCACCCGAGCGAGCTCGGTGGGGTCCTCGGGGAGCTGGCGGGCGTCGAAGGCGTGAGCCGCGCCGGCCACGCCCGCCCGCTGGGCGACCGCGGCGACGGTGACCGGGTTGTCCCCGGAGATCACCTTCACCGTGACCTGCTGGGCCTCGAAGTAGCGGATCATGCCGGGCGCGGCGTCCCGGAGCTTCTCTTCCAGCACGACGAGCGCCACCGGCACCAGCCCGTCAGGGAGCTCCTCGCCGCGCAGGCCGGCGGGCGAGCGGGCGAGCATGAGCACCCGGCGTCCTCGCTCGGTGTAGGAGCGGAGCCGCTCGGAGGCGTCACCCGACGGCGCGGCGTTGGTGAGCAGGATGTCGGGGGCTCCGAGGAACCAGCCGCCGTGGCCCTCGAAGTCCGCGGCGCTCCACTTGCGGGCGGAGGAGAACGGCACCGAGCTGCTGAGCGTCCAGCCGGGAGGGGTGGCGTACTGCGACCGGATCGCGAGCAGGCTGGGGTTCGGGTGCTCGTCTGCTGCCGCGAGCGCTGCCAGGGCGGCTGCGGCGTCGGGGTCGCCACCGTCGAGGTGCTCGACGGTGGCGAGCACCAGCTCGCCTTCGGTGAGGGTGCCGGTCTTGTCGAGACAGATGACGTCGACCCGTGCCAGCCCTTCGATGGCGGCCAGTTCCTGGGTCAGCACCTGCTGGCGGGCCAGCCGGGTGGCGCCGACCGCGAACGCGATGCTGGTCAGCAACACGAGGCCCTCGGGCACCATGGCCACCAGACCGGCGACCGAGCCCTGCACCGCGGAGATGAAGCCCTCGTCGGCACGGATCTGCGCGGTCACCAGCAACACCGCCGTGGGCGCCATGAGCCAGCCGACGAAGGAGATGATCCGGTTGATGCCCTCGCGCAGCTCCGAGCGCACGAGGGAGAAGCGGCGGGCTTCGCTGCTCAGCCGGAAGGCGTAGGCGTCGGATCCGACGCCGGTCGCCCTGATGCGGCCGCCACCGGCGACCACGAAGCTGCCGGAGAGCACGCGGTCGCCGGGTGCTTTGTCCACCGGGTCCGCTTCGCCAGTGAGCAGGGACTCGTCGACCTCCAGGCCCGCGGTGTCGATGACCGTGCCGTCCACGGTGATCTGGTCGCCGAGACTCAGCACGATCACGTCGTCGAGGACCAGCTCGCGGGTCGAGACCTCCACCGGGGCGCCGTCGCGAAGCACGGTCACCCGGGGCTGGTTGAGCAGCGCGAGCCGGTCGAGCGCCCGCTTGGAACGGGTCTCCTGGATGATGCCGATGAGAGCGTTGGCGACGAGGACGATGCCGAACAGAGCATCGCGGTACTCGCGTACCGCGAGGATCACGAGGAGCAGGCTGCCGAGCAGGAAGTTGAAGGGCGTGAAAACGTTCGCCCGGATGATTTGGCCGACGGTGCGGCTCGTGGGGTCCGGAACGTCGTTCGTGAGCCCCTCGGCGCGGCGCTGCTCGACGTCGGCGGTGGTGAGCCCGGCGGTCCGCTCGGGCTCGGCCATGACCTCCACCGCTCTTGTCTATCGCAGGTCCCGCCGGTGGCCGGAGCCGTCGGGTGGGCGCCGGTCGCGACGTCAGTCGCCCGGCCCTCCCGGCGGCCTCGGCACGACCACGACCGGACAGATCGCGTGGGTGACGCACGCCTGGCTGACCGAACCGAGCAAGAGCCCGGTGAACCCGCCGTGGCCACGTGAGCCCACCACCAGCAGGTCGGCGTCCTTCGAAGCGTCGAGCAATGCGGCTGCGGCCGGGCCTTGTGCGACCACCGGGACCACCTCGAGCTCGGGGTCCGCGGCCAGGCCCTCGTCACGGATGAGCTGCTCCAAGCCCTGGCGGGCCTCGCTGGCCATCTCGTCGACCGGCGGCAGCACGCCGAACGCCGGCATGGTCGTGAGGACCGGGTACTGCCAGGCGACGACGACCTCCAGCCGGGCACCGCGCAGCCGAGCCTCCTGAGCGGCGAAGGCGAGTGCGGCCCGGGATCCCTCGGAACCGTCGACACCCACCACGACGCGCGGCTTGGTGGTTTGTGCTGGCGCGCCGGCCGGGGCGTCGGTGGTCTCGGTCGTCATGGTGATCACCTGGGGGTCGTCTCGATGTTCATGCCGGGGTGATCAGACCGTAGTGGCCGTCGTAGCGGCGGTAGATGACGTTCCCCCTCCCCGTCTCGACGTTGACGAAGAACACGAACGGCTCCTTCGAGACGTCGAGCCGCTCCTCTGCCTCGCTGACCGCCATCGTGGCCGGTCGTTGCGTGCTGGCGACGACTGGAGCTGAGCACGACTCCGGTACCCGGTTCTCGTCGGCGGCCTGCATCAGCTCGAGATGGTCGGATCCTTCGGGATGGAACAGCACGCTGTCGGCGCCGGTCTCGATGTCGGTGAAGAGGTAGAAGTCGTGACCGAGCATGTCGAGATCGAAGGCGGCCTCCTCGCAGGTCATCGGGGCCAGGGCGAAGGTCTTGTGACGGACGATCTCCCGCTCATCGACCGGCCGATCGAAGTACTCCGGGCGTTGGGTGGGCAGGTCGCCGTGCCGCCAGCGCCCGTTTCCCGGCGGTGGGCGGTGTTGCGGATCCATCCGGTGGGTGCTGCGCTCCAGCCGGCGGCGCAGGCGGTCGGTGAGTAGATCGACGGCCTCGGTCAGGTCGTGCGCGGCCACATGAGCCCGCAGGTGTCGACCGTTCACGTCGAAGGACGCCTCTGCCAGCGCCGGCCGCTCCCGTGACGGGTTGCCTTCGAGCGAGAGCTTCACCTGCACGAACAGGATCGGTCGCTTCGTAAGACGGGCGAGATGGGTCACCTTCTCGACCGCATACTGCTTGGCGGCCTCGGGCACGTCACCTCGGGTCGTCACCTGGACCTCGAGCTCCTCGACTTCCACGTGGGCAGAACCTCCTCGGTTCGGGACGGTACGGCGAGCGGTTCAGCGCTCGGTGGGCGGGAACGTGTAGTGCTGGCTCTCCAGGATCTCCTCCAGATCGGGTTCATGCTCGACCGTGGGCGGCCGTTCGTCCTCACTCGCCCACTCCGGCTCCTCGTCGTCGAAGTAGCTCACCATCGAGCGCTCGTCAGCGTCGTCGCCGGAGGGGGTGCCGGTGTCCACGTCTGCTCGCCCGGGATCGTTGGCCGGGAGACGGTCGATCGGCGACACGTGCATCGCTTGTTCCTCGGGCTGGCGTTCTGCAGCCTGATCGGCCCGTTCGACCGCGTCGTCATCGACGAACTCGTCCGGTCGCAGGAAGGTCCACTCATCCGAGGGCTGTTCGTGCGACATCGTGGCTCCTTCCCTCAGCGACTGGTTGCTCGCTCCCAGGGTGCCCTGGCCCCGCCGACGGGGCAAGGGCGAAAAGGCCTGGCGGATCGGAGGCCCTTGGGCCTCACCGGTGCGGTCCACCGCAGGGCGAGGGGGCCGGTGGCGAGATGCCTGGAGCCGGTGACGAACGACCTTCTCCTCTGGACGTGCTCACCGGGCAGGAGGGAACCTCGGGGGTGAGCAGGAGGTGTCGCGATGCGACTGGTCGATAGCAAGACCGGGATCGAGGTGCTCGATCGCAAGACGTGCCTGGAGCTGCTGGCCGGCCAGCAGGTGGGCCGGGTGGCCGTCGTGGTCGCCGGGCAGCCCGTGATCCTGCCGGTGAACTACGTGATGGATGGAGAGGACGTCGTGTTCCGCACGGCCGAGGGCACGAAGTTCGATGCAGCGGTCCGCTCCGCCGCCGTGGCCTTCGAGGTGGACCAGACCGACGGGCGGACCCAGACCGGCTGGAGCGTCCTTGTCACCGGTCGGTCTGAGCTGGTGGTCGACGCCGCCGAGCGTGACCGGCTGGCGAAGCTCCCGTTGCGTCCCTGGTCGTCACACGAGAAGTCGAACTGGGTGCGGGTGCCCATCGGTGAGATCACCGGCCGTCGAGTGAGCCAGCCGATGCCACCCGAGGCCTTCCGGGGCTGACGAGGGTGCCCGGACGAGTGGGTGGCCGCCGCATCTTCCGGTGGCGGCCACCCACACGACGTCCGAGGTCACGGTCTGAGGTCGGGCTTCCCGAGCATCCCCGGATCTGAGAGCGCTCAGGGGGTGACGATCCAGGCGGTCACCATGCCGTGGAGGCCGGCATCGCTCTCCGCATGGGTGAGGATGTGGCAGTGGTAGGCCCAGATGCCGTACTGGGCGGCGGCCGGCTGTCCGGGCTGGTACTCGACGTTGAGGTCCTCGGGGCGGCTCTGCACCAGCACGCTGTAGCGCTCGCCCGGGGCCACGTTCAGGGTGTCGACCCAGTAGGGCTGCTCGAGGGGGAAGCCGTCCTTCGCCACCACCAGCTGCGGCATGTGGTGCAGGTGCATGGGGTGGATCTGCAGACCCTCGTTCTGGTAGTGGACGAGGTGCCAGTCGCCGACCTTGCTCACGATGGGATCGGTGGCCGGGAAGCCCTTGCCGTTCAAGGTCAGGCCGATCACGCCCGCGTCGTTCAGCACCATCGGGATCTCCTGGGCGACCTGGAGGTTCGCCGGGACGGTGACGCCGTTGATCGTCCGCCCCCGTGGCAGCGGGAGGTCACCGACTTGGAACATGCCGAACATCCCGTTCACCACCGCCACCTGGCCGTGATTGTGGGGGTGGTACATCCCGAGCTCGGGTCGGTCCGGTGCGGTGAAGGTGTAGGTGTAGGTCTCACCCGGCTTGATCGGTGGCTGGGTGATGGGCGACACGCCATCGGAGGGGAACGGCGTGGTGATCCCGTGGAAGTGGATGTCGGTGTTCACCGGTAGGTCGTTCTTGAGGACGACCTGCACCCGGTCACCCGGCTCGACCCGGATCCACGGTGAGGGCACCATCCCGTTGTAGGTCCAGGCCTCGACGGTGCGCTCGGGCTCCACCTGCCACTGGGTGATCGCCGCCGTGAGATTGAACCGCTTGGTCCCGTCCGGGAGGATCTCCGGCTCCAGCTTCTGGTTGCCGACACCCTCGGTCGGGACGGCTCGTAGGCCCGGCACGCCGTTGGTGGTCATCCCGCCGCCCGCAGCGGCCGACTCCAGGATGGCGTTCACGTAGCCGTTCGCGCTGTCGATCATCTGCTGGTCGAGCTTCGCCCAGTCCGCCGCGCTGTGGCCGCTGTGGCCACCCGCGGCGGCGGTGTCCGTGGTGGCCGCAGCCGCCCCGGCCGACACGGTGAGGGTGCCCTTCATGCCGGCGTCCGCGTGACCGGGGATGTTGCAGAGCACGTCGTAGGTGCCGGGCGCGAGGCTCGAGACGTCGAGCTCCTGGCTGGCGCCAGGAGCGAGGTCGCGGGTCTTGGGGCCGCCCACGATCTCGAGGTTGTGCACCTGAGACCCCCCGTTGGTGACCAGCAGCGACCCGCCGGTGCCGACCGAGATGCTGGCCGGCGCGATCTTGAACTCGGAGATGGTGACCGATACCGGTGGGGCCTTCGTGGTGGCAGCACCACCTTCGTCCTTGTTGACCACCACCACGATGCCGATCGCGGCTAGCAGGAACGCGGCCACGGAGAGCAGCGAGGCGAACAGCGAAAACATGCTCCGGTCGTCGTTGGGGGCCATGTGGTCCTTCCTTGCGGGAGGGTGGTTCGGGGGGATCGGGCCCGAAGACCCGTGCCGGCAGTCTGACTCGCCTGGGGAGCCGTCGGGCAGGGCAGGCGGTCGGGCGATGAAAGGACTTAGGTCCCATCGCGCCAGGACGCCGTGCCCTGTGCCAGGGCCACGCCGACCCCCGACCATCGGGTGTCGTATCGCCGATCAGGGGGTCCGCCGTAGCGGCCAGGAGGTGTAGCCCGATGCGCGTGTTGCTTCTCGAAGGGGATCCGGGAGCCGCGGCGGATGCAGCCGCCGAGTTGGCCGAGGCGGGACATGAGGTGTCCCGGTGCCACGAGGCGGGGACTCCCGCCTTCCCGTGCCGAGGCCTGACCGAGCCCGGGACCTGCCCGCTCGAGCGGGAGCACATCGACGTGGCGGTGGTAGTCCGAGGCCAGCCTGGTAACGGGCCAGCTCCCGGTGAGGACGGTGTCCGTTGCGCGCTCCGGAGGTTCGTTCCGCTCGTTGTTGCCGGTGACGTCTCCCGCTCCCCGTACACAGACTGGGCCACCGTGGTGCACGAGGGCACGGACGAGCTGGACCTGGCCGTCACCGAGGCGGCCAGTGCTCCGCTGCGCCGCCACGCCGACGCCGCGACCCGCTCGCTCCGGGAGGTGCTGAGCCGCCACGGGTTGGACGGCTCGATGGCCGAGGCGCACGTGCGCCGGGTGGGCGACGACCTGCGGGTCATGCTGCGCCCGAACGTGCCGGTGGAGCCGGCGGTGGCCGAGATGGCCTCCGTGCGGGCCGTCGGCGCGGTCCGGGCCCTCGACGCTCACCCGAGGGTGATCGACGTCACCATCGAGCACTGAGTCCGGACTGGCGCGAGCATCACGCCAGGCCTCCAGTCCAGTGAGTACGGGGGCCGCTGGTGATCCCAGCGGCCCTCGCTTCGCCCGTACACTAGCGGTCGCTCATGGGTGTGCCGACGGCCTCGTTCTTCTTCGCCGTGCTCGCGTTGTGCTGCCTCGGCGGGGTGGCGGCGACGCTGATCGCGAGTGTGGTCCAGCGGGTCGTTCCCTCACCGGTGCTGGCGGCGTTGCGCCGTGACGTAGGTGCCGCGTCGGTGGCGCTCGCAGCGCTCGTCGCGGTGGTGGCCACCATGGGGAGCCTCTACTACTCGCAGGTCGCCGGGTTCACGCCGTGCACCCTGTGTTGGTATCAGCGCATCTTCATGTACTCCCTCGCGGTCGTTCTCATCGTCGCCGCGGTGCGTCGTGACCGGGAGGTGCGCTGGTACGCCCTGCCCCTCGCCGTGACCGGGGCCGGTTTCAGCGTCTACCACAGCTGGATCCAGGCCTTCCCACCCGACAGCGGCACGTCGTTCTGCACGGCCGAGGCTCCCTGCACCACCCGTCATGTGTGGGAGTTTGGTTTCGTGTCGCTGCCGTTCATGGCGCTGTGCGGTTTCTCGTTCGTGATCACGATGATGGTGCTGGCTCGGCCCGCGCCCCAGGAGGTCTCCGTTGTCGAATCGACCGACCACGAGCTCGTCTCGCTCTGAACGGGCCCGCCAGGCCCGGGCGGCCTCCGAGGCGCGAACCCGCACCGGCTGGATCATCGGCGGCGCGGTGCTGGTCGTCCTGCTCGCCGCGGGCATCGCCCTGCTCGCCACCCGCTCGTCGGGTGATGACGTGGCCGGTGGTGGCGCGTCACCGTCGGGCGGGACGGTGGTGCCGAGTGGCGATCGGAGCACTGGGCCGGTGCAGGTCACCGGTTCCGCGCTGCCAGCGTTCTCGCAGGCCACCCCGGATACCGCGGTCGGGCAGCCTGCGCCGGGTCTCGTGGGGGAGTCCTTCGACGGGGAGGCGGTGCGCATCGATCCCGGCGACGGCCGGCCCAAGATCGTGGCGTTCCTGGCGCACTGGTGCCCCCACTGCCAGAAGGAGGTCCCGCGCCTCACCGATTGGTTGGAGGCGAACGGCATGCCGACCGACGTCGACCTCTTCGCGGTGAGCACGGCCGTGGCCCCCGATCGTGGCAACTACCCACCGGGTGCCTGGCTCCGGCGGGAGGCGTGGCCCGTACCGACCATGCTCGATGATCAGGACCAGGCCGCCGCCAGCGCCTACGGGTTGTCGTCGTTCCCGTACTTCGTGGTCATCGGGCCCGACGGCAGGGTGGTCGGGCGTGCCAGCGGCGAGCTGTCGACCTCGCAGTGGGAGGCGCTGCTCGAGGCGGCCCGAACGGGTTCGAGCACGTCGACTGGCGAGGTGGGGCCGGCCTCGCGGGTCGGCGGGTGAGGCGCGCTACGTTGCTGGGGCCATGAGCTCCACCGGCCCGACGGAGCGGTTCACGGGCAAGGTCGTGCTCGTGACGGGCTCTTCCAGCGGCATCGGCGCGGCGTGCGCCCGCGCGTTCGCCGGCGAGGGCGCGAGGGTGGTGGTGAACTCGTCGTCATCGACCGAAGCGGGGCAGGCCGTCGCGTCGTCATTGCCCGGCGCCTTCTACGTCCAGGCCGACATCTCCCGTGAGGACGACTGCCAGAGGCTGGTCGACACGGTGGTGCGGCAGGCCGGACGCCTCGACGTGCTCGTCAACAACGCTGGGGTGACCGAGGTGATCCCGCACCACGACCTCGATGCGGTCACCGACGCGGTGTTCCGGCGGATCCTCGACGTGAACGTGCTGGGCACGTGGAACCTGACCAGGCTCGCCATGCCTGCGCTGCGGTCGTCGGGCGACGGCGCGGTGGTCAACATCACCTCGGTTGCCGGCGTCCGTCCAACCGGTAGTTCGATCCCCTACGCCGCATCGAAGGCCGCGCTCAACCACCTGACCGCATTGGTCGCGAACGTGGTGGGCCCTGCGGTGCGGGTCAACGCGGTGGCGCCGGGCTTGATCCGCACACCTTGGACGGCCGGGTGGGGGCCGCTGCACGAGGCCATGGCCGAGCGCGCGCCGCTCGGTCGTTCCGGAGAACCCGAAGACGTGGCGCAGGTGGTGCTCGACGTGGCCGCGGCGCGATACCTCACCGGGCAGGTGGTGGTCGTCGACGGTGGTCTGACGCTGCGATGAAGGCGCACGAGCAGGGCCGACCCCGACTGCGTCCGGTCGGGTGATCGAGGAGGCGAGATGAACCGGGTCATCGTGGGTGTCGACGGATCGGACGGTTCCCGGGCCGCGTTGCGGTGGGCGGCCTCCGAGGCCGAGCGCTGGGGGGCACCGCTCGTCGCCGTGTGGGCGTGGGAGTTCTCGCCGCTGATCGTGGCCACCAACGCCCCGACGGAGATCGAGGAGCTGAGCCAGGCCGTCGCGCAGCGACTCCGCGAGACGCTGGTCGAGGAGCTCGGGGAGGACGGAGCCGACCGAGTCGAGGCCCATGTCGTCGAGGGCACCCCGGTGCGTGCGCTGCTCGACCAGGCCGGCGCAGACGATCTCATCGTCGTCGGCTCACGTGGCTACGGCGGGTTCAAGGGTGCGCTCCTCGGTTCGGTCAGCCAGCAGGTCGTGCACTACGCCCCCTGCCCGGTGACCGTGGTTCGCGCCGCCGGCCGCTGACCCGCGCGCAGCCCGACCCGTCGCCCATCGAACTGTTCATCGGAGCGCGGTCTCAGGCCGTTATTTCATGAACAGTTCGGGGAGAGGGAGGGGGGGACGGATATGGAGGGGGAGCCGCGATCGTGACCCGGCGGCGGTGCGCGCGACTCGTGGCCCGAGCCGACCCATCTTGGGCGCTCGTCCGACGCGGCCGGTGAGAAATTTGTCGCGTAGTCGAAATCCCTCTCAGGAACGACCGCGAGATCTTCCGATGCCCCTCCGTGACCGCTCCCGATGCGAAAGGAAGGTCACGTGGTCAATCCCCTCAACCTCTCCCGATCAGACGGTCCCACGCGCCTGAAGCGAAACCGCCTGGGGCTCGGCGCCTTGCTGGTCGTCACGGCGACGCTGCTCGGACTCCTGCCGTTGACGACGGTGGACGCAGCGACGGCGCCCATCCGGTACGGCTGGAACGGCGGCCTGCAAGGCTGGGTCGGCGAGAACAGCCAGGCATCCGTCGACACGACGACGAAGTACGAAGGCGCTGGCGCGCTGGCGGGCACCCGCTCCGTGACCCGGAGCTGGAACACCCTGCGGCTGAACAGCCCGGTCTTCTCACCGATCGATCTCCGCACCTCGGGCACGGAGCTGTCCACCTACGTGTACGTCCCCGTCGGCACGCCAGGACGGTGGAGTGCCCGTCTCAACGTGCAGAGCCCCTCGTGGGTATGGGCGTTCGGTCCGGCCGTTCCGGTCACCCCCGGACAGGACGCACTAGACCATTCGTGGGCCCCGGTCACGAGATGTTCACCTTCACGCCGGGTGATCTTCCCGAGCAGCAGCGTGGCGGTGGGCCGCCTGGGTCTCGAACCCAGCACCTTGGGATTAAAAGTCCCCTGCTCTACCCGATGAGCTAGCGGCCCATACAGCAAGATATCCCTCGGGGCGAGCACGGGATCCGAGTCGGGATCGAGCCATGAGGCGCAGAACCGCCGCCGTGGCGATCGGTATGCCGGATCCCCGGGGCGGCAGGTTCGGTGTGGACGCCCCAGAGCGGCGTTTGGGCTCAGCCCTTGCGAGCTCGGATCAGCCAGGCGGCTGACGCGTAGAGCACCCCGGCCGATCCCGCGTGGGCCTCGATGCTCGATCGGAGCGCGCCGAGCGCCCGGGACCGGCCGTCGTCGTCCAGCCCCTCGAGCATCCACTCCGAGACGTCGAGCACAAACTCGCACGCGTCGTCGGCGGTGTCGCCGAACCACATCGGCGCCTCGACCGGGTCGAGCCGGATCTCCTCGCAACCGGCGGCGACGAGGATGCCCTCCATTCGCTGTGGATCGGAGAGCGCGAAGGGGCCGGGAGCATCCGGGGGCGGCGGAGGCATGTCGCGTCCCGCAGCGAGCGCACCGGAGAGCTCCCGGGTCCACTCGTTGCCCGCGAGCGGTGCGAGCCACCTCGAGCATCGCCGAGGAGAGGTCCACGCCGAGCGCTGCCTCACCCTCAGCCAGGCGGGCGGCGTCGAGTGTGGTCTCCCCAGATCCGCAGCCCACGTCGAGGACGCGGTCGGCGGCGCCGATGCCCGCCGCTTCCAGGAACGGCTGGCGGTAGCCCGCGTCGAGCGCTCCGGCGATGGCTCGGCACGCCTGGCGAGGGCCCGGTGATGGAGTTCGAGCAGGGACTCAAGGTCTTCTTCGCGGATCACGGCAGCAAGCAGACCGCCCTGGCGGCCGTCCGGAGCATCCGCGCCTGGGCCGAGCGGCGGAACGCCGAGAACGTGGCGGTGGCACGCAGCTACCTCGCGGGTCAGGGTCCGTTCCCCGAGCGGGCCGCGGTCCTCACCCTGATGGGCCGCTTCATGGTCGACTTCGTCGACATGGTGGCAGCGTGGGCGGACTGGGCTACCACCGTGATCGAGGCGTGGCCCGATGACCTGCGACTCGCCGAGCCGGAATGGTCGGTGTGGGAGGAGACCGCCCGCCACGAGCTCCCGGAACCTGTCGACGCGGGGGCCGGGATGCGCCGATCCGGCTGACCGGACCGGGACCTATCGTGTTCGGCGTGCCTGCCGAGCCGGGATCCGCATCGCCGAGCCGCGGGCCTCGATCCCCGCTGACCCTCGGCCGCGGGTTCGACGGTGCCCGCTACCAGGAGCGCTTCGATCAGCTCCAGGCGCAGGGGGTCGACATCCACGGCGAGGCGAACCTCGTCGCCTCGTACCGGCCGCGGACCGTGCTCGACGCCGGGTGCGGTACGGGCCGGGTGGCGATCGAGTTGCACCGCCGGGGGATCGAGGTGGTGGGTGCCGATCGCGACCCGTCGATGCTCGCCGTCGCCCGGGAGCGAGCCCCGGAGATCGAGTGGGTCCTGGCGGATCTGGCGTCGCTGGACCTGGGCCGGGCCTTCGACGTGGTCGTGCTGGCCGGCAACGTGCCGCTGTTCACCCCTCCGGGAACCGAAGCCGCGCTGGTGGCAGGCTGTGCCCGCCACGTCCGCACCGGCGGCCAGATGGTTGCTGGCTTCCAGCTCGGGCGGGGATACACCCTGGCCGACCACGACCGGTACTGCGGCACGGCCGGGCTGGTGCTCGTCGAGCGGTACGCGACCTGGGACCGGGAGCCCTTCGCCGACGGCGGGGACTACGCGGTGTCGATCCACCAGCGCCCCCCGGCACCCTGACCAGCCGAACCCCCGTTGGCTAGGGTGAGTCGTCCTTCGAGCGCGCGGGAGGGCCGATGAGTGGGCGTGTGCACCTCGAGATCGACGGCCACGTTGCCGTGATCACCAACGACAACCCGGACAAGCACAACGCCTTCGACGACGAGATGGACGTGCAGCTGTTCGCCGCGTTCGAGGAGGTGAGGAACCGCCCCGAGGTGCGCGCGGTGATCTGGCGCGGAGAGGGTCAGAGCTTCTCGTCAGGCCGTGACGTGGGCGCGATCGGCACGAACCGCACCCAGCTCACCCACCACCAGCTCATGCAGCGGGGTCACCGCGGCATCCAGACCGTCCTCGCGCTCGATGTGCCGGTCATCGTGGCCTGCAAGGGTTGGACGATCGGAGGATCGTTCCAACGGGCGTTGCTCTGCGACATCCGGGTCGCGGCCGAAGGTAGTCGCTTCAGGTTGCCGGAGGTCACCCACGGCGTGATACCGGACACCGGTGGGGTGGCTCGCCTGTACCAGATGGCCGGTCACGGGCTGGTGAGCGACATGGTGTTCACCGGGCGGGTGCTGACCGCGGAGGAGGCCCTCCACCACGGCGTGGTCAGCCGTGTCGTCCCGCTCGACACCCTCGATGAGGTGGTGCGCGAGATGGCGGGCGCCATCGCGGCCGCTCCGCCTCTCACGGTCAAGCTGGCCCGCCGGGTCATCGCCAACCTCGCCGACCCCGAGGTGCTCGCCTCGATGGAAGAGGAGCTGCTCGCCCAGACCGTGATCGCGACCTCCGCCGACTTCGCCGAGTTCAAGGCATCGAAGGCCGAAGGTCGCGAGCCCCGTTACGTCCGCGGCTGAGCCGCGCACCGGTCGCCGAACCGCAAGGAGACGACATGGGTCTACCCGAACCGCCGCCGCTGGGTGCCTCGGCGCTGCCACCTGGCACCTTCGACGGCCACGTCGTGCTCGTCACGGGTGGTGGTACCGGTCTGGGCAAGGCGATCGCCACGGAGTTCGCCCGGCTCGGCGCGGCCGTCGCCATCGCCAGCCGCAAGCCCGAGCATCTCGATGCCGGGGTCGAGGCCATCGCGGCGCTGGGCGGTCCGGTTCATGCCGTGGCCTGTGACATCCGTGACCCCGAGGCGATCGCGGCGGCGTTCGACGACATCGAGCGCGTGCTGGGCCTGCCGCACGTGCTGGTGAACAACGCCGCGGCGAACTTCCCGGTGCCGGCCGAGGACATGAGCCCCAACGCCTGGCGCACGGTCGTCGACATCACCCTGAACGGCACGTTCTTCTGCGCTCGCGAGTTCGCGAGGCGCCATCTCGCGGAGGGGATCCCGGGATCGATCATCAACGTGGGTGCCTCGTACGCGTGGACCGGCGGGCCGGGCTTCGCGCACTCGGCCGCGGCGAAGGCAGGGGTGAAGAACATGGTCGAGACCCTCGCCGTCGAGTGGGGTCCCTACGGCATCCAGGTCAACGGCCTCGTGCCCGGGCTCTTCCCCCATGACGACATGACCGCGGACATCAAGGGCAACCTCGACCGCACCAGCGAGAAGGATGCCTGCCAGCCGGCGATGCGCGTCGGTCGGGTGCGCGAGCTCGGCTGGGCCGCAACCTTCCTCGCCTCGCCGTACGCACGGTTCATCTCCGGTCACACGCTCGTGGTTGACGGGGCCAACTGGCAACGGCGCACGCTCACCAACCCGCCCGTCGTCACCGTGCGCGAGCAGATGGGCAAGGGTCCGTTCCAGGCCTGACCGGCAGCCGTCGAGGACCGCCGCCCCCGCGGAGACCAGTGCGGGTCCGTTCCAGGCCTGACCGGCAGCCGTAGCCTGGGCGGCCGCATGGAGGGTCAGAGCGGGACCTGGCAACGCCTTCGTTACCCGGTCGTCGCCTTCCTCGCCGTCGCCTGCTGGCTGGTGCTGGTGGTGTGGGTCTCCGACCACTGGTTGGAGCGTCATCCCGGCTACCCGGTGGCACCTGTGCCGTTCAGGGGGTCATGGCTACTCGGGGGTTGGTTCCGCTTCGACGGGGGCTGGTACGACCTCATCGCTCGCACCGGCTACTACTCGCTCGGTCCCGATCAGCAGTCACCGGTGGCGTTCTTCCCCGCGTACCCGCTGTCGATGCGGGCCGTGGGATGGGTGCTCGGCGACGAGATCCTGGCCGGCGTCCTGATCACGTTCGTGTGCGGCCTGGTCGCGACCGTGCTGCTCTACCGGTGGACCCTCGAGCGGCTCGGGTCCTCCGCAGCGCGCACCACCGTGCTCCTGCTCGTGCTGTTCCCCTACGGGTGGTACCTGTTCGGCGCGGTGTACGCCGACGCGCTGTTCCTGGTGGCGGTGCTGGCGGCGTTCGTGCTACTGGAGCGGGACCATCCGGTCCTGGCCGGGCTCGCCGGAGCGGTCGCCACCGCGGCCCGACCGGTGGCCCTGGCGGTCGTGCTCGGTCTGGTCGCCGTGCTCGTCGAACGGCGGGGGGGTTGGCGGAAGGTCCGGGGCTTGAGACCGGCCGACGCGGGGGTGCTGCTCTCGCTCACCGGACTGGTCGCCTGGTCGGGCTACCTGTGGAGCCGCTTCGGCGACCCGCTGCTCTGGGTGAAGATCCAGCGCGCCGCAGGCTGGGACCAGGGATCGGGTCCTCGCACGTGGTTCAAGGTCACCTTCTTCCAGCGTCTCAAGCACCTGCCGTTCTGGTTGAGTGACTCCGTGACCGGCTCCACCACCCACCATCCCGCGCCCTGGACCGAGTCCGCCTACACCCTCGGGCTCATCCTGCAGGCCACCTTGCTGCTCGGGTTCCTGGCACTCACCGTCCTCGTCTGGAAGCGGCTCGGTTGGGGGTACGGGGTCTATGCGATCACCCTGCTCGCGGTGCCCCTCGCCGGCACCAAGGACTTCCAAGGTGTCGGCCGGTACCTGCTGGCGGCGTTCCCGTGCTTCGCCGTGCTGGCCACCCTCCTCGATCCTCGCCCGAGGCTGCGGCTGGCCACGCTCATCGTGAGCGCGATGCTGCTCACGTTGTTGGCGTCTGCCTATGCGCGCGGGTACTACGTTGCCTGAGATGGCCTCGTCCGCGCGCCGACCGCACTTCGAGAGCCTGACGATCTTCTTCCCGATGTGGAACGAGGAGGCCACGATCGAGCGCGCCGTGGCAGCAGCGTTCGACGCTGGCGATCGACTCGTCGCCACCGGCGAGATCGGCACCTTCGACATCCTGGTGATCGACGACGCGTCCACGGACAACACCCCGGTGATCGCGGACAAGCTGGCGGCCGAGCACGAGCAGTTGCGTGTCATCCATCACGAACGGAACCGCAAGCTCGGCGGCTCCCTGAAGACCGGCTTCGCGAACGCCACCGGCGAGCTGGTCCTCTACACCGACGCCGATCTGCCTTTCGATCTGGCGGAGACGACGAAGGCGGTCCGGCTGTTGCGCATCTACGAGGCCGACATCGTGAGCGCGTACCGGTTCGACCGCACCGGAGAAGGCCCCCGCCGGCTCGTGTACTCCTACGTCTACAACCACCTGGTGCAACTGGCGTTCGGGCTGCGCCTGCGTGACATGAACTTCGCGTTCAAGCTGCTCCGTCGCCGGGTGTTCGATCACATCGAGCTCAAGAGCGAAGGGTCCTTCATCGACGTCGAACTGCTCGCTCGCGCCCACCGGCTCGGTTTTCACATCGTCCAGTTCGGGGTCGACTACTTCCCCCGCACCAGAGGCATCTCGACGCTGTCATCGAACGCCGTCATCCTCCAGATCCTGCGCGAGATGTGGGAGTTGCGCAGCGACCTGAGATCCCTCGAACCCCTCCCTGCCAGCCTGCTGGAGCACCGCAGCCCGTCGACCGAACCATGAGCCGGTTGCTCATCGTGAACGCTGACGATTTCGGGCTGACCGAAGGCGTGTCCCGGGCCATCCTCCGATCGCACCGGGACGGGGTTGTCACCTCGACGTCGGTGCTGGCCCTCGGGCCGGCCTTCGAGCGGACGGTGCGGTGGCTCGATGACGCGCCTCAGCTCGGCACGGGCGCACACCTCGCGGCGGTGGGAGAGGATCCGCCGCTGCTGGAGGCCCGCGAGATCCCGACGCTCGTCGACACGCGGGGTCGCCTGCGGCCGTCGTGGAGGCAGCTCCTCCCGCTGCTCGCGGCCCGGCGAGTCGACCCGGCGGACATCCGCCGGGAGTTCACCGCCCAGCTCGAGCGCATCCTCGGTGCGGGGCGAGCGGTCGATCACCTCGACACCCATCAGAACGTGCACCTCTGGCCAGCCGTTCGGGACGTGCTCTTCGAGCTGGGTGAGCGCTTCGGGGTGCGCGCGGTGCGCGTCACCCGCTCCTCGGCTCGAGGTGTGATCGGCTGGACGGTGAGGCGCCTGGCTCGGGACCTCGAGGCGTGCTGCGACGAGCGGGGATGGCTCTACCCGCGGGCATCGACGGGACTCGACGAGGCGGGGGCCCTCGACCTCGGTGGCATGGTCGCCGCGGTGGACCGCCTGGCCAGCGGTGGGGCCGAATCGGCCGAGCTCGCCACCCATCCGGGCGAGCGGGGCGACCCTGATCTGCGACGGTACCGGTGGGGCTACCGGTGGAGTGACGAGCTCGAGGCCCTCTGCTCGCGGACCGTGCGCACCGCGATCGACGAAGCCGGCTTCCGGCTGGGCACCTTCGCCGAGCTCGACCCCGAGCCGACCGTGAGGTGATCGGACCGTGAAGCGGCCGCGCTCGACCATCGCCCGAACGACGCTGGCCCGCTATCGCCATGCGCCTGCCGGCGACCGCTTCCACGTGCAGGTCCGCTGGCTCACCTGCCCCATCGACGAGTTGGAGCGGCGGGTGCCACGGGCCGGCCGGATCCTCGACCTGGGGTGTGGTCACGGCTTGGTGAGCCTCTACCTGGCAGCGTGCGCCCCCGGCCGGGAGGTCACGGGTGTCGACATCGACGAGCACAAGATCGAGCTGGCGCGCCGAGCGGCGGCTGCGTCCCCGGCCACGTCGGCCGTCTTCGCGGTCTCGCCGGACGGCTCGCTACCGACCGGTGAGTGGGACGCAATCGTCATCACCGACGTGCTCTACCTGCTCGGTCCGGAGGCGAGGGCGGAGCTCCTGCGCCGGTGCGCGGCGGCGCTGGCCCCCGGCGGGCTGCTGCTGGTGAAGGAGACCGACACCCGACCGAGGTGGAAGCACCGGCTGGCGGCGTTCCAGGAGGTGCTGGCGACGAAGGTCCTGCGCATCACCGCCGGGTCAGCACTCGACTTCGCCAGCTCGACCGAGCTCGGTGAGGTGCTGCGGGCGGCCGGCTTGGAGGTAGAGGTCGAACGTCTGGACCGGGGCTACCTGCACCCCCATGTGCTGCTCACCGGCCGCCGCCCCCGGATCCCGCCCCCGGACCCCGTCCCCTCCCCGAACTGTTCATGAGATGGCGGTCGTGAGCCTCGGCTTCCTGAACAGTTCACCAGGACGCTCACTGGTACGGTGACCGCCGTCCGAACACCTGCCCTCACCTTGCGTCCATGACGACTCGAGCCGCCCGCTGCTCCGCCCCGCTGATCCTGCTCGCGCTGCTGGCCGCGGCGCTCCCGGCCGTGATCGCTCGCCCGGTGCGAGCGCTCAACCCGGGCGCGACCACCCTGCGGGGCTCGGCCAACACCAGCGGGACCATCGTGAGCGGGTGGGCCGGGCAGCTCTCGGGGGACGGGCAGTACCTGGCGTTCTCCTCCACCTCGCCGAGCGTGCTGGCCGGGGTGCCCGGCGTGCCGACCCAGGTCTACCTGCGCGGGCCCGGCCTCGGATCGGCCGCCACGCCCATCGTGCACGTGTCTCGCGGGCTGGGCGGTCTACCGGGGAACGCCGCGTCGATCCCGGTGTCGATCAGCGCCGACGGAGGGGTCGTGCTGTTCCGCTCCTACGCCACCAACCTGGTCGCCGGTGACACCAACCTCCGCTGGGACTTGTTCGTGTTCACCCGCGCCACCGGCACGGTCGAGCGGGTCTCGGTCGGGGCGAACGGGGAGCAGGCCGACGGCAACTCCTTGGTGGGCAGCCTGTCAGCCGACGGGCGGTTCGTGGCCTTCGCCTCCGACGCAACGAACCTCTGGCCCGGCGGGACGACCCGCAAGCAGGTCTACGTCCTCGATCGTCAGACCGGCTCGCTGGATCGCATCTCGGCGGCCCCGAGCGGTGTGCCAGGCGACGGCCCTTCGGACAACCCGTCGATCTCCGCGGACGGCCGGCTCGTGGCCTTCGAGTCCACGGCGAACAACCTGGGTGGTGACTCGCCGTTCAACACCAGCGGCATCTACGTCCGGGATCGCCTCCTGGGCAGCACGACCCTGGTGTCGGTCAACACGGCCGGGGTGAGTGCCAACGGCGACGCGCAGAACGCGGCGATCTCCGGTGACGGTCGGTTCGTGGTGTTCGACTCGGACTCGACCAACCTCGATCCCCGAGACGTGGGTGTCAACAACGACGTGTTCGTGCGCGATCGGCAGCTCGGCCGCACCGAGCTGGTGTCGGTCACCACCGACGACACCGTCCCCGGCGGGGACTCGTATCTGCCCGCCATCTCAGCGAACGGCCGGTTCATCACTTACACCAGCGATGCCGACGACATCGTTCCCGACGACAACAACGAATCGCTCGACGTGTTCGTCCGGGACCGGGTGTTCGCATCGACCGAGCGGGCGTCGCTGCTGGCGAACGGCGGTGAGACGGACGGCGATTCCGAGGACCCGTTCTACGACGACGGTCCCCGCATCTCCGCCGACGGCCGGTACATCGCGTTCGAGTCCTACTCGAGCAAGCTACGCGGGGGCACCACGGGAGACGACACGGCCACCTACATCCGTGATCTCGGTCTCGCTCCCGAGGGTGCATCCCGGTTCACCTCGCTCGATCCCGTCCGGATCCTCGATTCCCGTGCGGGTTCCAAGGTGGGGCCCTACTCCTCGCCGTGGGGCGCGGGGACCACCCGTGACGTGCAGGTGACGGGTGTGGGTGGTGTCCCGTCGACCGCGACCGCGGTCGTGTTGAACGTTACGGTCACCGAGACCTCCGACAGCTCGTTCCTGTCGGTGTGGCCGAAGGGCCAGGCCCGCCCGACGGTGTCGAGCCTGAACTGGCAGGCGGGCTGGACCGTCCCGAACGCGGTGACGGTGAAGGTGGGTGTCGGCGGGATGGTGAGCATGTTCAACAACCGCGGCAGCGTGCACGTGATCGTCGACGTGGTCGGTTTCTACGACCCGACCGGTGGTGCGGGGTTCACCCCGCTGGATCCGGCACGGATCCTCGATTCCCGTGCGGGTTCCAAGGTGGGGCCCTACTCCTCGCCGTGGGGCGCCGGGATGACGCGTGACGTGCAGGTGGCCGGCATAGGTGGTGTGCCGGGCGATGCCGAGGCGGTGGTATTGAACGTTACGGTCACCGAGACCTCCGACAGCTCGTTCCTGTCGGTGTGGCCGAAGGGCCAGGCCCGCCCGACGGTGTCGAGCCTGAACTGGCAGGCGGGCTGGACCGTCCCGAACGCGGTGACGGTGAAGGTGGGTGCCGGCGGGATGGTGAGCATGTTCAACAACCGCGGCAGCGTGCACGTGATCGTCGACGTCGTGGGCTACTTCCGCCGGGGGACAGGATGGACCTTCTACCCCGTCGACCCCGGCCGCATCCTGGACTCGCGACCGACCTCACAGGTGGGGCCGTATTCATCGCCTTGGAGCGCCGGGACCACGCGCGACGTGACCGTGACCGGCGGGACGGCCGCAGTTCCGTCGCTGGCCACCGCGGTCCTCATGAACGTGACGGTCACCGAGACCACCGACAGCTCGTTCCTGTCGGTGTGGCCGAAGGGCCAGCCCCGCCCGACGGTGTCGAGCTCGAACTGGAGGCCGGGCTGGACCATTCCCAACGCGGTCACCGCCAAGCTCGGCACCGGCAAGGTGAGCGTGTTCAACAACCGGGGCTCGGTGCAGGTGATCGCGGACGTGGCCGGCTGGTACGGCTGACGCGGTGGGGCAGCGCCGCTGGTCACAACACTGACGGGACGGTGAGCTCGTCCTCACTGGCCAGTAGCAGCCGGTCACCGAGTTCGAGGTGCCCACCGTGGTGCGTCACCCACCGGGCCCCGAGATTCGGGATCCGTCCGGCAGGGTCGCCGTGGTAGCCCTCGAGCGCGTAGATGATCCCGCCGTGGCACACGATCACCACCTCGGCCCCCCGGTGCCGACGCTCGATGCGCTCCAGCGCCCGCGTCACCCGTTCGATCACCGAATCGTCGTTCTCGTAGCCCTTCGGGCGCCGACCGGCCTCGATCCAGCCCGGCCACCGGGCTTCGATCTCGGCTCGGGTCAGTCCGGACCACTCACCCGCGTCCCGCTCGACCAGGTCGGCGTCAGGGATCACCGGGCCCACACCGAGCTGCTCGGCCATGATGCCGGCCGTGTCGAATGCACGCCGTAGTGGCGAGGCGACGATGGCATCGACGCGCCCCAGGCGAGCGGCGGCGTGGCGTGCCTGGCGGCGTCCCAGCCCGGACAGGGGGGGATCGGCCCGGCCCTGCCACCGGCCTTGGGCGTTCCATTCCGATTGGCCGTGGCGGACGAGCAGCATCCGGGTCATACGGCGGGCAACCGTAGTGGCTGACCGCCCACGTTTCGGCCGCCCGCACCCGGGCGGGCGGGCGAGGAGCGAGCCGGCACTACGCTTCGGGTCCATGGCGACGCTCCGCCTGTTCGCCTCGGCGAGAGAGGCAGCCGGTACGGCGCGCGACACCGTTCCGGGGGCTACCGTCGGCGAGGTGCTCGATGCGGCCGAAGCCCGGTACGGGCGCGTGTTCGCCGAGGTCCTGGCGGGCTGCCGGGTGTGGTGCAACGGCGAGCCGATCACTCGGGATGCCGCGGTCGGCGAGGGCGACGAGATCGCGGTGCTGCCTCCCGTGTCCGGTGGCGCGGTCGGCGTGAGGTGATGCGACCGGCACGACCGACCGGGGCCGGCTCCGCGGACGACTTCGCCTCGTTCGCCTGGGTGGACCGCCTGGTCAGTGGCTACGACCTCGAGGGCCCACGGGTGCGGATGGGGATCCTCTGGTTCGTGCTGGCGGTGGCGGCCGCCGTCGCGGGCTCGGTCGCGGTGGCCCTGCTCTTCGGGATCGTGGCGTTCGCCGCCGCGCTGCAGACCGCCGCCGCCTGGCGACGGACCCGTCGGCGGCCGAGCCGGCTGGTGGCCGGCACCGGTGCGCTGGCGATGCCGGTGGCGGCGACGCTGGGCATCGGGCTGGCCGGCGTGGCCGCGCTGGCGTTCGCCGCGGCGGCCGCGCTTGTCGCCGCCGTGCAGCCCCGCCGCCGCTTGCACCCGGTCGCCGCCGCGGGGTACACGCTGCGATGCGGCTTCTTCGTCGCCCTGGCGGCCGCGTCGGCGGTGTTCCTCGCCCGTACGGACGCGGCGGCGCTCGTCACGCTGGTGGTGCTGGTGTCGGCCTTCGAGACCGGTGACTACCTCGTCGGCACCGGCGCCGCGAGCCCGGTGGAGGGGCCGGTCGCCGGTATTGCCGCCGTCTTGGTGCTCACCTTCACGGTGGCGGTCTTCGAGCTGCCGCCTTTCGAGAGCGGCTCGGCTTGGGTTTTCGGGGGGTTCGTCGCGGTGCTCGCCCCACTCGGGCGGTTCCTCGCGCCGGTGCTGGCGCCGTCCGCCGACGCCCGGGTTCCCGCGTTGCGCCGGCTCGATTCCTACCTCCTCGTGACGCCGATCTGGGCCTGGATGCTCTGGCAGTACCTGCTCTGAACGTCCGGGTGTCGGAGCCCGCCGGCGGGGACCTGGTCGAGGTGGCCGGGGTACGCTCTGGCCGTGACGCCCGATGCCGAGGACCTGCTGGCCCCCGATGTGCTCGCAGATCTCGAGCACCAACCGATAGACCGGGTCCGGGCCAGCCGGGCCGCGTGCATCGAGGTCGAGACGGGCCTGTCCTACCTGCGGCGCCTGGTGCAAGGACCGCTCGACATCGTGAGTCGCGAGCGCGCCCGGCGTGATGCGGGCCAGCCTGAGCCCGCGGACCTGTCGGCGCTGGTGAAGGAGCTGCCCGATCTGCTCGCGGACGGTACCCGGGCGCAGGGCGTCGGCCGGTTGCCACAAACCTTGGAGCCCACCACCGTCGATCCGCAGCTCGCAGCGGAGCTGGCCGCCCTGCTGGGCGACGGCCGGCTCGCCGCGGTGACCTCGATGCCCGACGACGAGCTGCGTGCCCTCGAGGGCGCGCTGGCCGACATCGAGCGGCGGGTGTCCGACCGCCGGCGAGCCTTCCACGAACGCATCGACGCCCTGCAAGCGGAGCTGACCCGCCGATACCGGACGGGTGAGGCGTCGGTGGAGTCGCTGCTGGAGTGACCCGGCCCTAACCTTTGGGGACGTGAACGAGCTGGAGCAGCGATGGAGCGACCTCGGTGCGTTCATCCGTGAGCAGCGCCGGGTGGGCCAGCTCTCGCTGCGGAAGCTCTCGCAGCTCGCTGGGGTGTCGAACCCCTACCTCAGCCAGATCGAGCGCGGGCTTCGCAAGCCGTCCGCTGAGATCCTGCAACAGATCGCTCATGCCCTCGAGATCTCCGCGGAGACCCTCTACGTGCGAGCCGGCATCCTCGATCAGCGCGACGGTTCGGTCGACGTGGTGGGGGAGATCCGCCGTGACCCGGGCCTGACCGAGACCCAGAAGAAGACCCTCGTCCACATCTACGAGACCTTCCGGGCCGAATCCGAACCCGGCGACCGCGTTGCCAGCTGATCCGCATGCGCAACCTAGCTGTCCTCTCCCTCCACACCTCCCCGCTCGTACAGCCCGGCATCGGCGACAGCGGGGGCATGAACGTCTACGTCCGCGAGCTCGTGGGCGCGCTGGCGCAAGCTGGCGTCCACTCGACGGTCTACGTGCGTCGCTGGCGCCACGACCTCCCCGAGACCATCGAGGTGGAGGCGGGTTTCCGGGTGGTCCACGTCGAGGCCGGACCGTACGACCTGAGCAAGGAACAGCTTCCGGAGGTGACCGATGAGTTCGCCGAGGCCGTGGGGCGACACCTTCGCCGGGGTGGTGACACCGACGCCATCCACGCCAACTACTGGCTGTCGGGGGTGGCGGGCCACCGGCTCAAGCACGAGCTCTCGCTCCCACTGGTCTCGACCTTCCACACGCTCGCCAGAGTGAAGGCGGAGACGGGCGACCCGGAGCCGGCCAGGCGTGTCGAGGCCGAGACCGAGGTCGTGTCCTGCTCCGATGCACTGCTCGCGTCGTGCGAGACGGAGCTGGAACAGCTCGTCGAGCTGTACGGCGCGCCGCGGGAGCGGGTGGAGATCGTGCCACCCGGTGTCGACCACGCCTTCTTCTCGCCGGGTGATCGCCGCGGCGCGAGGCAGGCGCTCGGACTGGGGGACCACCCAGTGCTGCTCTTCGTGGGCCGGATCCAACCGCTCAAGGGGCTCACCATCGCCATCCGCTGCCTGGCGCTGATCGACCCCCGAGCGGTGCTGGTCGTGGTCGGCGGGCCGAGCGGGATAGACGGTGAGGCCGAGCAACGCCGGGCGCGGGCACTGGTGAGCGAGCTCGGGTTGGGTGACCGGGTGCGGTTCGTGCCCCCACAGCCCCATCACCTGCTGTCCACCTACTACCGCAGCGCTGACGTGTGCGTCGTACCGAGCCGATCGGAGTCCTTCGGGCTGGTGGCCTTGGAGGCTGCCGCGTGCGGCACCCCGGTCGTGGCCGCCAGCGTCGGCGGGCTCACCACGCTGGTCCAGCACGGCCGCACCGGGTTTCTCGTCGACGAGCGCGACCCGGAGGCCTTCGCCGGGTACGTGAGCGAGATCATCGCCGACCACGAGCTGGCCGAAGGGTTGGCGAGGTCGGCCGCCGTGAGGGCCAGCCGGTACACGTGGTCGACGACCGCTGCCCGGCTGCGCCGTCTCTACGCGGATCTCGCCGCCCGATCGCTCGTGACCTGCTCGTGAACGAGGCGCGGGTGCCCGGGGGAGGTCGGCCCCGACGGGTCGGAGGTTCACATGGCTGACGAGATCGCGACCCGGGAGGCGCGGGACCGGGTCGAGGGACTCATCGACCGATGGCTCGCGGACCAACTCGCCGGCAACCCGGTGGTGGTGGCCGTCGAGAAGCACGTCGATCCACTCGTCGGCGATCGTCGCTGGTCCGTGCGGATCCACGGGGAGGAGAAGGACGTCTACACGGTCCGGTACGCGCTGCGGCAGCGGAGCCTGCACTACGAGACCTACGTCATGCCTGCGCCGGAGGAGAACCACGCCCGGTTCTACGAGCACCTCCTGCGTCGCAACGCGGGCTTCAACGGCATGGCGTTCGTCATCGGTGAGGAGGACGCGGTGTTCCTCGTGGGCCAGCTCCCCATCCACGCGGTGGACGAGGGGGAGCTCGATCGGATCCTGGGCTCGGTCTACTCGTATGTCGAGCAGTGCTTCCGTCCCGCGCTGCGGATCGGCTTCGCCTCACGATTTCGATGAGTATCAATCATTTTCCCTCCTTTTTCTTGTTGTTCATCACCACCCCGACTAGGGTGGTCGGCGGGCCCGGGGAGCACCCCCCCACCGGCGCCGATCGGGGAAGACGGTCACTGGTGTGAAGCTCCTCGGGCCCTCCGCCCGCCGGCGTGAACGACCTGCGCTGGCGTTGGTGTTCGCGATCACCGTGACCGGCATCCTCGCCAACACGCTGGTGAACGCGCCCCTCCCGGACATCCTCGACGACTTCGGGGTCCCGGAGACCGGAGCGGGACCGTTGGTGGCGGCCGCCACCTTGCCCGGCATCGTCATCGCGCCCGCCATCGGCTTGCTGGCCGATCGCTTCGGGCGGCGACAGGTGCTCGTGCCCTGCCTGGTGGTGTTCGGTCTGGGAGGTGTCGGCGCAGCGTTCGCCCCGTCGTTCGGGGCTCTGCTCGGGTTGCGGCTGGTCCAAGGGGTGGGATCGGCCGGGCTGATCAACCTCGCCGTGGTGCTGCTGGGGGACTACTGGGAGGGTACCGAGCGGGCCCGGTTGATCGGTTACAACGCGGCAGTGCTGACGGTGTCGGTGGCGATCTTCCCTGCCGTGGGTGGGTTGCTGGCGGAGGCGGGCGGATGGCGATGGTCGTTCGCGCCGTACGGGTTCGCGCTGGTGACCGCGCTGGCCGTGTGGTGGGGCGTCCCCCCGCGTCCAACCCCGGTGACGATCCCGATGCGTCGCCAAGTCCACGACGCGCTGGCGGTGTTGCGCCGGCCGGCTGTGCTGGGCGCGGTCTCGTTCGGCTTCGTCCTGTTCGTGTTGGTCTTCGGGCTGTTCCTCACCGTGCTCCCGCTGCTCCTCGAGCAGCGCTTCGGGCTGGCCGCCGGCCGGCGGGGCTTCGTGCTTGCGGTTCCCGCGACGGGGGCCACCGTGGCCGCGCTCTCGCTGGGCCGGCTGCGGGCACGGTTCGGGCGGCGGACCCTGATCCTCGTGGCCTCGATGCTCTTCACGGTCGGCTTCGTGGTCATCGGGGCCGCACCCGTCCTGGGACTGGTCTTCGCCGGTGCGGTGCTGTACGGGTTCGGCGAAGGGATGTCCATCCCGACCGTCCAGGATGTCGTCGCCGGCTACGCACCGGAGGCGAGCCGGGGCGCGGTGGTCGCGGCCTGGGTGGGGGCGGCCCGCGCCGGGCAGACCGCCGGGCCGCTGCTGGCCGCGGTCTCGATGGGTGCGGTGGGCCCGGGGGGCACGTACCTGATCGGCGCGGTCGTGGCTCTCGCGATGGCTATGGCGGTCCTCGTGGCGCGCACGGGCAGGATCCAGGACCGGTACGGCGGCAGGCAAGCGGTAACGTCCGGCCCATGATTCGACTCCAGCTGGTGGGCGGGGGCCGCATGGGCGAGGCCCTCCTGGCCGGACTGCTCCGGGCGGGGTGGGCGGAGCCCGGCGAGCTAGCCGTGGTGGAGCGCATCGCTGCCCGCCGCGACGAGCTCGGCTCGGCCTTCCCCGGCGTCGCCGTCATCGACGCACCCGTGCCAGCCGAGGGTGCGGTCATCGCGGTCAAGCCGGGCGACGTGCCGGAGGCGTGCAAGGAGGTCGCGCTCGCCGGCGTGCGGCAGGTGCTGTCGATCGCGGCCGGCGTCGACACCGGCACCCTCGAGTCGGTGCTGGGTGGCGGGGTGGCCGTGGTGCGAGCCATGCCGAACACTCCGGCGGTCGTGGGGTGCGGAGCGGCGGCCATCGCAGGCGGGGCCAGCGCCGGGCAGGCCGACCTCGACTGGGCTCGGTCCATCCTCGATGCCGTCGGGATCGTGGTGGAGGTCAAGGAGGAGCAGCTCGACGCGGTGACCGGGCTGTCGGGTTCGGGGCCGGCGTACCTCTTCCTGGTGGCGGAGAGCCTGATCGAAGCGGGCGTCCTCGTGGGGCTACCCCGAGAGGTGGCCGAGGTGCTCGCCGTGCAGACGATCATCGGTTCGGGCACGCTGCTGCGCGAGTCCGACGAGCACGCGGCCGTGCTGCGCGCCGCGGTGACCTCTCCGGGCGGTACCACGGCGGTGGGGCTGCATGAGCTCGAGCGGGGTGGAGTGCGCTCGGCCTTCCTCGCCGCGGTGCAAGCCGCCACGGAGCGGTCGCGCCAGCTCGGGCGGGGCTGATCACCACCCGGAGACGACCGCGCCCGGGGTGGGTGCGGGGCGCCGCCGGGCCCGCTTTCGCCACCCTCGGTGCGCGGTTAGGGTGTCGATCCATGCGGAGCGAGGGGACCTTCTGAGGTGGCGTCACCGGCGTCGCGCGGGCGCTTCCTGACGGTGGCGGAGGTGGCCCAGATGATGCGGGTCTCGACCATGACCGTGTACCGGTTGATCAAGGCCGGCGACCTCGCGTCGGTGCGGGTGGGCAAGAGCTACCGCATCCGCGAGGAAGACGTCGACGCCTACCTCGCGAAGCGCTACACCGAAGCTGGCTGAGCTTCGCCGGGCCGGGCCGGGCGGTTCGCAGCGACGGGCCCCCGCCGCTACCGTCGGCCCGATGCCGTTGCGGTACGACACGGTCACGTTCCTGTCCGACTACGGGCGGGTCGACGAGTTCGTGGGCGTGGTGCACTCGGTGATCCGGTCGCTCGCACCGGAGGTGACGGTGATCGACCTCACCCATGACGTACCTCCCTACGACGTGCGCGCCGCGGGTCTCACCCTGGCCCGGAGCGCCCAGTACTTGTGTCCCGGGGTGGTGTTGGCCATCGTGGACCCAGGCGTGGGCACCGACCGCCGTGGGGTGGCGGTCGAAGTCGGCGAGGGCATGTCGGTGCTGATCGGCCCCGACAACGGGGTGCTGGCGCCAGCCGTGGCGCTCTGCGGGGGCGCGTCCCGAGCCGTTGCCCTGACCAACCCCGACTACCAACTCCCGGCCCCCGGGCCGACCTTCGCCGGGCGGGACGTCTTCGCTCCCGCCGCGGCCCACCTGTGCAACGGGGTGCCGCTCGAGGAGCTCGGCGAGGTGGTCGACCCCGTGACCCTCCTGCCCGGCGTGCTGCCGGTGACCCATGAGGACGGCGCTGCGCTCGTGGGGGAGGTGCTCTGGATCGACCGGTACGGCAACGCGCAGCTCAACGTGGACCCGGCCGAGATCGAGCCGTACGGTGAGCGGGTGCGCCTGCGCTTCGAGGGTGAGCAGCGCACCGCTCGGCGGGTGCGCACGTTCGCCGAGCTGGCTGCGGGCGAGATCGGCCTGGTGGTCGACTCCTACGGGTTGGTGTCGGTGGTCGTGGACCGCCACTCCGCGGCCCAGGAGCTCGGGCTGCGGCCATCGACCGAAGTTCGCCTGGAGCCGATCCCCGACAGCGATGAGGGAGAGGAGTCGGGGATCACGACCGCGGTCCACCTCGCCCGGAAGGAGGCTCGCCCGTGAGACCCGGAACCGTGATCACCCTGGGCATCCTGCTCCTGCTAATCCTCGGCGCCGCGGTGCTGCAGCTGTTCGTGCTGGCTCGCTGATCGGCGGTTCCGCGAGCCGTGTCCAGGCTCGGTCGTCCCGTCCGCCGGTCAGTGGCGAGCGCACGGGGCCGTCCGGGCCGGCACCGGTGTGCAAGACTTGTGCTTTCGCCGTCTGTTCGCCGTCGGGTGGTCGTCGGCGATTGCTGGGAGGAAGACATGTCGAGGTTGACGAAGCTGGCTGCGGCCACGTTCGCAGGAGCCCTGCTCTTCAGTGCGTGCAGCAGCAAAGAGAGTGGTGAAGCGGGGAAGGACCAGGACAGCGCCCCGGCCACGACCTCCGCGCCGACGACGACTGCACCGAAGGCCACGACCACCATCGACACCTCCGACGACGAGGGCCTGGCCACGAGCGCGCTCATCGGTACCTCCGATCTCCCACCGGGCGAGTGGTCCGCCGGCGAGGTCGACTCGTCGACGGGGAGCTCCAACACGGCGTCGGGGGACCTGCTGAAGGTCGCCTCGTGCCGGAAGCTGGTCGACGACCGCGACGCGGTCGAGGCGGAATCGACCGGGCGAGCGTCGATCACGTTCTCGCAGGGTGTCGGCGAAGAGGTCCAGATCAGCAACGACGTGGAGTTGTGGCCCTCGGCCGCCACCGTGGAGCAGATCGGCAAGATCACGAACGCTCCTGGGTTCCAGACCTGCATGTCCGATGCGCTGGCGCGGGAGATGGGTGACAGCGGCGACGTCACGGCGACGCCCAGCGACGTGCAGGTGACGGCGTTCAACGTCGGGGTCGATGCGAACGCTGCCGGGGTCGATTTCATCACCGGCGCCACTGTGCGCTTCTCGATGGACATCGGGGGTGCTGCGGCCGGCGGCGTGGTGCGCTTCGTGT
The DNA here is from genome assembly GCF_014805525.1 of Rhabdothermincola sediminis. NCBI lineage: Bacteria > Bacillati > Actinomycetota > Acidimicrobiia > Acidimicrobiales > Iamiaceae > Rhabdothermincola > Rhabdothermincola sediminis. The sequence goes on from NZ_JACFSZ010000008.1 coordinate 114,958, forward strand.
TCATCGGCTCGGGCCGGGGGCTCGCGACGGTGAGCCTGATGGCCTTCGAGGTCCCGGGCCTCACCCAGGCGGTCGATCTGGACTCACTGGATCTGGGCAAGACCGTGCGCGCCGCCGCGTCGAACCTCGCCGAGATCACCAGCTCCCGCTGACCCGAGCCTGTCCGGTCTGGGTCAGGCGGAGGTGGCGAGGCGGTCGCGCGTGAAGCGCGTCCCGTTGAATGCCACCAGCCCGAGCGAGAACATCCAGATCAGGGTGCCGGCAGCCAGGACTCCCCACCAGGGGAGCAACAGCAGCGCGGAGGCCTGGGTCGCGCCGAGGAAGATCAACGGCAGGATCACCGCGCCGCCGAGCTGGTTCGCCTCTTGGGTGGTCTTGGCCCGGGACGACACCACCACCAGCAGCCCGAGGGCCAGCAGAGCAATCGCGGGTGCGATCCACACGATCATCACCGTCCACTGGGTGAACGGCAGGAAGGCCCGCCCGGTGACCGGCCAGGCCACGAGGTTGCTCACCAGCGCGTAGAGCACCGCGCCGATCCAGGTGATGGCCACCGCGGGGAGGAAGGCGCCGAGCACCTTGGCCACGAAGAGGTCCCGGTCGCTGATGGGCAGGTGCAGGAGACCCTCTAGTGTCCGGCGTTCCTTCTCGCCGGCGAAGGCGTCGGCGGCGAGCACCGCCGAGACCATCAGGGGGATGACGAGCAGCAACGGTGGCAGCAGGTAGCCGAGGGTCAGCACCACCATCTGCTCCTGCTCGGGCAGCGAGGAGATCGGCCCGGTGAGGTCTTTCACCACACTCGACGAGAGTGCGTTCTGCACCTGTTGCGACGAGGAAGACCGGGCGATGAGCCCGAGCACGAACGGCAGCACCACGATCAGGATGAGCGGCACGAAGATCATCGGCAGCACGATGGGCTTCGAGCGCCGCACCGCGGTCAGGTCCTTGCGGACCACCGTGCGGATGGCCCGGCGGTCCATGCCCTGCCCGGACGTGTGCCCCGCCCCGCTCATCGCTGGTTCTCCGAGCCCTGGAGGCGCCGGCGGAGGAACCCGTCACTGAAGGATGCGTCGCCGGTCTCGGCCAGGATGCGTCGCTCCACCTCGAAGTAGACGTCCTCGAGGGTCGGCGGGTGAGCGACCGCACCGAACACCTGCACCTCGTGCGCCACGAGCGCGGCGACCGCCGCGGCCAGCGCCTCACGACCCCTCACGCGTAGCTCGGCCCCGGTGGGCGACGCCGTGGCCCGGGTGACGCCGTCGATCGCGCGGAGGGCGCGGAGGACCGGTTCGGTCGCCGGACCGCCGAGGTCCAGGTCTGCGGCCATGTCCTGCCAGATCTCCGCCGCGATCTCCTGGGGGCTGCCGAAGGCTCGCAGCCGGCCGTTGTGCAGGACCGCCATGCGGTGCGCGAGTCGCCCTGCCTCGCCCAGGAAGTGGGTCGCCAGCACGATGGTACGCCCCTCGCTTGCAAGCTCGTGGATGAGGTCGATCACGTCGCGTGTGCCGGCGGGGTCGAGCCCCGAGGTCGGTTCGTCGAGGAACAGCACCTCCGGATCGTGCAGCAGTGCGCGGGCGAGCGCGATCCGCTTCCGTTGCCCGGTGGAGAAGCCCTGGGTGAGGTCGCCGGCCCGATCGGCCATGCCGAAGCGCTCGAGCATCTCGTCGACCCGGCGCCGGGCGGCCGCGGCGTTGAAGCCGCGGATACGGGCGGTGAACTCCAGGTTCTCCCGGGTGGTGAGCCGGTCGTCGAGCCCGGCGTTCTCCGTCAGGACCCCGGTGCGTCGGCGTACCGCTTCGCCGTCTCGGGTGGCGTCGAAGCCGAGGACCCGAGCCGTGCCCCGGTCGGGTCGCAGCACGCCGTTGAGCAGGCGGACGGTGGTGGTCTTGCCCGCCCCGTTGGGCCCGAGCAGTGCCAGCACCTCCCCGCGCTCGACGGAGAACGTGACGCGGTCGACGGCCAGACCGCTGGCGAAGCCGCGGGTCAGCTCGACGGTCTCGATGGCGGCGGTCACGGCACCAAGTGTGGTCGCGGACCGGGGGTGATGTCGTTTCGGCTCAACCGGTGGCGTCGCGCAGCGCTTCGAGCATCGCGGCCACCCGGCCCGGCTCTGCCGGCGGCGGTGGGCTGGCCGGGGTGCTCGGTGGGGCGGGGTCGGGTTCCGCCGGCGGGTGGGTCGCCGGCGGGCTCGTGGTGGATGCTCTCGGAGCGGCAGCTCCGAAGCCGCCGGCCGAGCCGTTCGTCGTGACCTCCGACCCGCCGGAGCCCTCGTCCGCCGAGCCGCCGCCGGCCACGGCCATGAACCGGTGGACCACGAACTCCCGGTCCCCCACGAAGGTGGTGCCGATCCCGATGTGGGTGAACTGGGGATCGACCAGGTTGGCGAGGTGCGGGGGACTGTTGAGGAAGGCTTGCCAGATGCCCTGCCGGTCGGTGCCGGTGCCGACGTTCTCGCCCAGCTTCGTCCAGTCGGCCGTGACCCCCCCGGCGAGGTTCGGGTCGTGGGAGATCGCGCCGTCGGCGGCCATCTTCTCCGACCAGCGTTGGGCCAGCGAGGAGAGGTTGGCATCGAGCTGCAGTGGAGCGAGGCCGCGCGAGGACCGCAGGTCGTTCACCAGACGCAGCCACTCGCCGGTGCTTTGGGCGTGGACTGGCGAGGCCCACAGGCCAGCGGCGGCGATCACCGCCAGGGCCAGCACGAGGGCCGCGGGGAGCCTCCCGTGGCTCGCCCTCCGAACCCGCTGGTGTGACATCCTCATCTACCCGACCCTTCGTCGCCTCTCGTGCCCTCCCCGTGGGCGGGGAGCCTCTCTGAGGTGTTGTCGTCATCCGGAGGCCGGAGGTTGAGCGGGCTCGGCGCCCATCAGGGCGCGCGCTCCGTGGTCGGGGCTGCACCCCGGCGCAGCCGTGGGTAGGGTGCGCGGCGGTGAACATCGCCTCGATCATCGAGCCGCATCCTGGCGACGCCGTGGCCCTCGTCAGCCGGGGCAAGCCCACGACCTACGGCGAGCTGCGGGCCCAGGTGGCGGCGCTGCGCGGCGGCCTGACCGGTCTCGGGTTGCAGGCGGGGGATCGGGTCGGGATCGCCTGCGGCAACAACTGGTACTTCGTGGTCGCCTACCTCTCGGTGACCGGCGTGGGATGCATCGCGGTGCCGCTGAACCCGCTGGCTCCCGCGCTGGAGCTCGAACGGGAGCTGGCGGTCACCGGCTGCCGAGCGCTCGTCGCCGGTCCGGCGGCCAAGGCGTCGGTGCAGGGGCTGGATCGTTCTGCGGTACCGTCCCTCGAGCACCTCTTGGTGGCGGCGGGCACCGAGCTCGCTGGTGCGGTCGAGCTGGAGGAGCTGCTCGGGGCCGAGCCGGTCCCGATCGTCGAGCGTGATCCCGACGAGCTGGCGGTGCTGATGTTCACGAGCGGCACCGCCGGCCCACCGCGAGCGGCGATGCTCAGCCATCGGAACCTGCTGTCGAACCTCGAGCAGGTGCACGCGCTGGCGGCCCGGCGCCAGCATCCCGACGATGTCGTGTTCGGCGTGCTGCCGCTGTTCCACATCTTCGGGCTCAACGTGATGCTCGGTCTCACCCTGTACTCGGGGTCACGGGTGGTGCTCATCGAGCGCTTCGACCCTGCCTCGGGTCTCGAGGCGATCGAGCGGCACGGCATCACCATCGTCACGGGCCCACCGACCATGTGGGCGGCGTGGGCCGGCCTGCCCGCAGCGGACCCCCGGGCGTTCGAGTCGGTCCGGCTCGGCATCTCGGGGGCGGCCAAGTTGCCCATCGAGACCGCGCAGCTCATCGAAGACCGCTTCGGGCTCCACCTCGACGAGGGGTACGGGCTGACCGAGGCGTCCCCCGTGGTGACCTCCGCCACCGGCACCGACGCTCCGTGGGGCTCGATCGGGTTGCCGTTGCCTGGTGTGCGCATGCGGCTGGTCGATGCCGACGGCGAGGACGTGCTCGCCGGCGACACGGGAGAGATCTGGGTCCAGGGCCCGAACGTCTTCCAGGGCTACTGGAACGAGCCGGAGGCCACCGCCGCGGCGTTGACGGCAGACGGTTGGCTCCGCACGGGTGACATCGCGGTGGTGGACGACGAGGGCTACGTGTTCCTCGTCGACCGGGCCAAGGACCTCATCATCGTGTCGGGCTTCAACGTCTACCCGGCCGAGGTCGAAGCGGTCCTGGCCGAGCACCCCGCGGTGGAGGCGTGTGCCGTGGTCGGGGTCCCGCACCCCCATTCCGGTGAGGCGGTGAAGGCCTACGTGGTGCTCGCACCGGGCAAGGCCGCGGAGGAGGATGACATCGTCGCGTGGTGCGCCGAGCGGCTCGCCCGGTACAAGTGCCCGAGCAAGGTGATGTTCGTGGACGAGCTCCCTCGGGGGATCGCCGGGAAGGTCCTCCGGCGCGCCCTGCGCTGAACGGCCCGGGTTGGCCGCCGACGACGCCAGGCGGGTGATCAGGCGCGCGTGAGACGGGTGGGGGTGCCCAGCGGCCCTTCCCGCTGGCGGTCGGGCGGGTACCACGGCTGTGGCGGGGTCGAGACGGCCGGGGTGGCGGTCAGCAGGAAGCCGCCGAAGATGATGGCGATGCCGACCACGAGGGAGACGGCGAACGCGTCCATCTCGTCGAGCACCGAGTTGAGCAGCCCTCCCGTGCTCAGCACGAGGGTGCCCGCCGCGATGAACAGGTTGGCGAGTGCCAGCCGGCGGGGCGAGACCGGCGAGCGCGGGACGCCGCCCGCGGCGGGCCTGCGGCCCGTGCGCAGCAGCCGCCAGGCACTCACGAGCGCCCCGCCGATGATGACCAGCGCGGCTACTCCGGAACCGACCGCGGCCGCGATGCGGGGCCCGACCCCGAACACCTCCGCGCCCCGGGGCAGCACGTCCTCCTCGATGGGTGCCACCAGCGGGGCCGACACCACCAGGCCTGCACAGAACGCGCCGAGCAGGGAGACGACCAGCGCCCATCGATCGCCGGTGCGTGGCCGGCCGAGCAGGTAGACGGTGCCCAGCGCGAGGAACGGCACGTTGAGGATGGCCCCGAACAGGTAGAAGACCTTGAAGCTGACCTCGTCCCAGCCGAGCGCCGCGCCCCACCACAGCGCCGCCGAGGCTATCGAGAACATGAACAGGGCAGTGGTCCACGCGGCCTCGTGGCGCCGCCGGCGATCGAGCCAGCGGTCGAGGGTCGACAGGGCGAAGGCGAGCGACACCAGCGTCGCCGCCGCGGCGAGCGCGGCGTGGAGGGTCATCCTCACGAGGCTACGGGACGCCTCCCAGGAGCCGGAACGCGGTGGTGCGACGGCCGGCGACGACTTTGTGAACGGTTGCACGAGGCCACTACGCTCGGCGGCCATGGAGCGCGGCCCTCGACGGATCCCGGAGGCCACCGTCGCTCGCTTGCCCGTCTACCTGCGGATCCTGCTCGAGCTGGCGGAGGAGAAGGCGACCACCATCTCCTCCGAGCGGCTGGCGGAGCTGGCCGGGGTCAACGCCGCGAAGGTTCGCAAGGACCTGTCGTACCTGGGTAGCTACGGCACCCGGGGCGTGGGGTACGACGTCGAGTACCTGCTGTTCCAGATGAGCCGCGAGCTGGGCCTCACCCATGACTGGCCGGTGGTGATCGTGGGCATCGGCAACCTCGGGGCAGCCCTGGCCAACTACGGTGGGTTCGGAGCCCGTGGTTTCCCGGTGGCGGCCCTGATCGACGCGGATCCCGCGAAGCAGGGGATGGAGGTCGCGGGCCTGCGGGTCCGGCATCTGGACGAGCTGCCCGACGTGGTGCGCGAGCACGAGGTCGCCATCGGCATCATCGCCACCCCTGCCTCCGTGGCCCAGCAGGTCGCCGACCGGCTGACCGAGGCCGGTGTGACGTCGATCCTGAACTTCGCTCCGACCGTGATCTCGGTGCCACCGGGAGCGTCGTTGCGCAAGGTCGACCTCGCGCTCGAGCTGCAGATCCTCAGCTTCTACCGCCAGCACGCGGCGATCGACGCCGCCACGCGCACCGGCGCGACCGGTCACGGGAACGGCGGGTCGACCCCCCGTGGCGAGTTGAACCCGGACGCCGGTGGTGGCGCCGCCAGGCTCTCGGGCGGCCGGGGGGTGGGGAAGCCGGCCAAGGCGGCTGAGTCCGAGCGGCGGGCCGCGACCGTGGATCGCCGGCCTCGGCCGGCACGGGCGAGCGCCGAGACAGGTCCGGGCTGATGCCGGTGGACGATCCGCTCTTCCCGGTGAACCTGCGGCTCACCGGGCGTCGATGCCTGGTGGTCGGCGGTGGGCGGGTCGCGCAACAGAAGGTGGAGGCCCTGCTGGAGGCGGGAGCGGCGGTCCATGTCGTGGCCCCGGCGGTCAGTGACGTGATCCGGGCGCTGCCGGGGGTCACGTGGGACGAACGGCCCTACCGGGAGGGAGACGTCGCGGGGTACCGGTTGGTGATCACGGCGACCGGCGATCGCGAGGTGGACCGGGCGGTGTACCTGGACGGCGAGACCCACGGGGTCTGGGTGAACAGCGCGGACGACCCCGACCACTGCGCGTTCACCCTTCCCGCTCGGCTGCGCCGCGGTCGCCTGCTGCTCGCGGTGTCCACCGCCGGGAGCAGCCCCGCGGTCGCCACGTGGCTGCGTCGGCGGCTCGAACGCGAGATCGGGCCCGAGTACGGCGAGCTGGTGGAGCTGGTCGCCGAAGAGCGGGAACGGATCCGAGCCGAGGGGCGCTCGACCGAGGAGGTCGATTGGCAAAGGGCCCTGGACTCGGGAATGCTGGAGCTCATCCGCGAGGGTCGCCTCGCCGAAGCCAAGGAGCGCCTCCAGGCGTGTCTCTCGTCGTCATCGGCCTGAACCACCGGACCGTCCCGCTCGATCTCCTCGAGCGCATGACGATCGACGAGTCGCGACTCCCCAAGGCCCTCCACGACGTCGCCTCCCGGGAGTTCGTGAGCGAGGCCGTCGTACTGTCGACCTGCAACCGCACCGAGATCTACGTCCTCGCCGAGCGGTTCCACCCCGCCTACCACGACATCCGCAACTTCCTCTCCGAAGTCGCCTACCTGCCACCCGAGGAGTTCAGCGATCACCTCTACGTCCACTACGACGACGACGCGGTCCACCACCTGTTCGCCGTCGCTGCGGGGATCGACTCCGCCGTGGTCGGCGAGGCCGAGATCCTCGGGCAGGTTCGAGCGGCGTGGGAGCGGGCCCGCGACGAGGGCACCAGTGGTGCGGCGCTCAACATGCTGTTCCGGCATGCGCTCGAAGTCGGCAAGCGCGCCCGCAGCGAGACCGGCATCTCGCGCAGCATCGTGTCCGTGTCGACCGCAGCGGTGGCCATGGCCGCCGACCGGCTCGGCAGCCTCGAGGGCCGGCGGGTGCTCGTGCTGGGCGCGGGCGACATGGGCGAAGGCATGGTACGAGCGCTGGTGCAGCGGGGTGTCGGGGACCTGTTCGTCGCCAACCGCACCTGGGAGCGGGCGCTGGAGCTGGCCACCCGGGTGGGGGGAACGGCCGTTCGGCTGGCCGAGCTGAACGAGACCCTCGCCACCGTCGACCTGCTGCTCACCGGAACGGGCGCCAGCTCGATCATGCTCGAGCACGGGGACCTGGCCCGAGTGATGCGGGCTCGCCCGGGCCGGCCGTTGCTCGTGGTCGACGTGGCGGTACCCCGCGACGTCGATCCGGGCGCAGCGGAGCTGGCAGGCGTCACCCTGCTGGACATGGACGACCTGCGCGCCTTCGCCTCGGCGGGGATGGCCGAGCGGCGGCGCGAGGTGACCGCCGTCGAGCGCATCATCGCCGAGGAGCTCGAGCGGTTCACGGCGCTCAGCACCGCTCGGGAGGTCGCACCGCTGATCGCCGCGCTCCACGACAAGGCCGAAGCCGTCCGGACAGCCGAGCTGGAGCGGTTCTCGGCCCGGCTTTCGGCACTCGATCCCGTGGCGCGGGAGGTCGTCGAGGCGCTGACCAGAGGGCTCGTGGCGAAGTTGCTGCACGAGCCCACCGTTGGGCTCAAGGGAGCTGCCGGGACTCCTCGGGGCGAGCGGCTGGCCGAAGCGGTCCGTGACCTGTTCGATCTCTGACCGGCAGGGACGGATCGCCACCACGTGAGCGAGGCCGCCGTGCGGATCGCCACCCGGGGCAGTGCCCTGGCGCGCTGGCAAGCCGAGCACGCGGCGCGGCTGCTCCGGCGGGCTGCGACCGCGGCCGGGCTGGAGCTCGAGGCCGAGCTGGTGGTGGTGGAGACCACGGCCGATCGGCGGCTCGACATCCCGATCCCGGAGATTGGTGGCAAGGGGGTCTTCGTGAAGGAGGTCCAAGCCGCCCTGCTGGATGGCCGAGCCGACGTGGCGGTGCACTCGGCCAAGGACCTGCCGTCGACGACCCCGGACGGCTTGGTGCTGGCGGCCGTTCCCCAGCGAGCGGATCCCCGTGACGCGCTGGTGGGCTACACGTTGGCGAGTCTGCCTCGGGGCGCGGTGGTGGCGAGCGGGTCGCTCCGCCGTCGCGCCCAGCTCGCCGCGCTGCGCCCGGATCTGGTCTTCGAGGGTCTGCGGGGGAACATCGCCACCCGCCTGGAGAAGATCCCGCCCGGCGGGGCGATCGTGATGGCGGTGGCGGCGATCGTGCGGCTGGGCATCGACCTGGCCGGCATCGACCACGAGATCCTTGCGCCGTCGGTGATGGTCCCCCAGGTCGGCCAGGGAGCGCTGGCCATCGAGTGCCGCTCTGACGAAGCGAGCCTGCGCGACCGGTTACGTGCTGTGGAGCACGCGGCCTCCCGCACCGCGGTCGATGCCGAGCGGGCGTTCCTCGCCGAGCTCGGCGGTGACTGCGGCCTGCCGGCGGGTGCCTATGCCACCGTCGACGACCGCACCGGGATGATCACCCTGGAGGGCATGCTCGCCGCGCCCGACGGCAGCACCGTGCTGCGCCACGTGGCAGCCGGCACCGATGCGGTGGCGGTGGGTCGGGCCGTCGCCCGGCACCTCCTCCACGAGGAGGGGGGAGCCGCACTCCTCCCGGGCTGAACGGCTCAGAGCGTGAGCTCCCATCCGTCGTGGGCGAGCACCACCTCGCCGCCGAACTCGGTCGCGGCAGCGTCGATCCAGTCCTGCTCGGTTCCGGGCGCGGGGGAAGGGATGGGATGGGTGAGCACCAGCGTCCCCACGCCGGCGCGCGCCGCGGTGCGGGCTGCGTCCTCGATACTGGAGTGGTATCCGAGGATGTCCTGCAGGCGTGGGACCGGGATGCTCTCCACCAGCGGGCGGTGCAGCACGGTCTGTACGTACACGTCCGCCCCGGCGCAGAGCCGGTCGAGGCCTTCGCAGGGCACCGTGTCGCCGGCGATGACGATCGAGTGCCCATCCGCCTCGACGCGGTAGCCGACCGTCGGGTGCACGGGCCGGTGGTCGGTGGGCTCGCAGGTGATGCGGATCCTGCCCTCGTCGAACACGATGCCGGACGTCGCCTCGGTCACCTGGCACTCGGGCTCCCATTCCAGGTCGGGATGGTGGGCGAGCCGGTAGCCGATGTCGTCCTCGAGCATGGCGAGGGTGCGCCGGACGAAGCGTTCGGTGCCCGGCGGCCCGTACACGGGCAGCGGGCGTGGTGTGAGTGACATCGCCCAGCGCATGGTCACGACGTCGTTGAAGTCGGTGACGTGGTCGCTGTGGAGGTGGGTCAACAGGACCGCCGCCAAGCCCGCGGGCAGCACACCCGTGGCCGCGGCCCGCATCAGCACGCCTCGCCCGCAATCGAACAAGAAGTCGAGGCCTGCGGCTCTCACCAGCGTGGCGGGCCCGGCGCGGTGCGGGTCCGGGAGGGGGTTGCCGGTGCCGAGGGTCACGAGCTGCACCACCCGACCGTAGGAACTTGCAGCCTGACTGTCAATAGTTCGCGGGGACAGGCTCTGCGATGCTTGCACCGCGATGGACGAGACGAGTGGAGCGTCGGTGACGAGCGGGACGACCGAGCCGTACGGCGAGGTCGGTGTCGGGCCTCACCCCGAGCCGTGGCCGGACGACCCTCGCTTCGATCCGGAGCTGCTGCGCCACGGCGATCGCCGCAACGTCGTGGATCGCTACCGCTACTGGACGCGGGAGGCGATCGTGGCGGACCTCGATGCGCGCCGCCACCCGTTCCACGTCGCCATCGAGAACTGGCAGCACGACATGAACATCGGCGCCGTGGTCCGCAACGCCAATGCGTTCCTCGCCGGCGAGGTGCACATCATCGGTCGGCGCCGCTGGAACCGGCGGGGGGCGATGGTCACCGACCGGTACCAGCATCTTCGTCACCACGACACGATCGAGGACTTCGCCGGCTGGGCACGGGGAGAGGGGCTGTCCGTCATCGGCATCGACAACCTGCCGGGCTCGGTGCCCCTGGAGCGGGTGCAGCTGCCCCGACGGTGCGCCCTGCTCTTCGGACAGGAGGGGCCTGGTCTGTCGGGCGCGGCCCGTGCCGCGTGCTCGATGGTGTGCTCGATCACCCAGTTCGGCTCCACCCGGTCCATCAATGCCGGGGTGGCGTCGGGTATCGCCATGCACACGTGGATCCGTCAGCACGCGGACCTGCCGAGCTGACCGCGCCGGGCAGCCCAGGGCCGGCTCTCAGGCCAGCAACGCGGCGATCGTGCGGTGCATCGCCCGCCGGGCGGCCGCAGCCGACAGTCCAGCGCTGCGCACGGTATCCCACCATGCCCAGCTGGTGGTGGCATCGAGTGCTGCCAGCAGCTCCCGCCGTGCCCCGACCGGCAGCGCGCGCAGCTCGGGACGGAACACCTCGGTGAGCTGGCGCCGGTTGTGCGCGAGCACCTGGTCGCGGCGCTCCCGCAGTGCCGGTGAGAACGGCTCGTGCAGCATCGCGGCCCGGCGGAAGGGGGTGATCCACTCGAACAGGGCCGCCCGCTGCTCGACCAGCTCGTCGATGCGCTCGGGGAGCGCGCGTGCCGCGTCGATCGGCCTGACACGCTCGACCACCCGCTCGCTCTGGCGCTCTGCCACCGCCGCCAGGAGCGCCTCGAGATCGTCGAAGTGGTGGTAGATGAGCCGTTCGGAGATGTCGGCTCGCTCGGCGACCCGCGCCGCGGTCGGCTGCAGGTCCCCCTCCTCGATGAGCGCCAGCATCGCGTCGATGATGGCGGTGCGGGTCCGGATCGATCGGGCGATCCGGCCATCGACCTTGCCGGGCCCTGCAGGAAGCCGGGTTTCCCGTGTCGAGGGGCGTCCCGAAGAGTTCATCGACGATCGTCCCGACGAGTGCTCGCGTCGGCCCACGGCTTGACATGTTACAGAACCTCTGTAATAAGCGGGGGATGGAATCGTTGCGAACGCCTGACGAGCGGTTCACGAACCTGCCCGGCTTCCCCTTCGAGCCGCACTACGTGGAGGTCCCCGACGGGGATGGCGGCTCGCTCCGGGTCCACTACCTGGACGAGGGACCACCCGAGGGCGGCATCGTGCTGCTGATGCACGGCGAACCGTCGTGGTCGTACCTCTACCGCAAGATGATCCCGGTGCTGACCGGTGCCGGGCTGCGGGCGATCGCACCGGATCTGGTGGGCTTCGGACGATCCGACAAGCCGGCCCACCGCAGCGACTACACCTACCAGCGCCACGTGGACTGGATGCGCGCCGCGCTCCTCGACGCCCTGGACCTGTCGGGGGTCACCCTGGTGTGCCAGGACTGGGGCGGGCTGATCGGTCTGCGCCTCGTCGGTGAGCATCCCGATCGCTTCGCCCGGGTGGTGGCCGCCAACACGTTCCTTCCCACTGGCGACAACCACCCTGGTGAGGCATTCCTGGCGTGGCAGCGCTTCTCGCAGGAGGTCGAGACGTTCCCGGTGGGTGCGATCGTCAACGGCGGCTGTGTCACCGACCTGGCACCGGAGGTGATCGCCGCGTACGACGCACCGTTCCCGGACGAGTCCTACAAGGAAGGGGCGCGCCAGTTCCCGGTGCTGGTGCCCACCCGGCCCGATGATCCCGCGTCCGCTGCCAACCGCGCCGCTTGGCGGGTGCTCGAAAGGTACGACCGGCCGTTCCTCACCGCGTTCAGCGACCTCGACCCCATCACTGCGGGTGCCGAGCGAGTCCTTCGCGAGCGCATCCCGGGTGCCGCCGGTCAGGCGCACACCACCATCGAGGGTGGGGGCCACTTCCTCCAGGAGGACCGGGGCGAGGAGCTGGCCCGGGTCGTGGTGGATTTCGTGGCTGCCACCTGAGCACCCGGCGGGTCGGGGGTGTTCGCCCTGGGCGTTCCTCGGGCACCACAATGGCGACCCAGTGCATGAGGAGGGCGATCGGTGACGTCGAGCGCGAACCCATCCATGCCCCGGGTGCATCCCCGGCGGCTCCCGGAGACCACCGGTCGCCAGCTGCGGAGCAGGGCGCTCCAGATCGGCCGGGTGGCGGCCAGGCACTTCGCTCCCCTCGCCTATCGCGGGCTGCGCAAGCGCCCGCTGCCCGACAACGCGTTCGCCCGCCCGCTGCGCCTGACGTTCGAGGAGCTCGGCACGACCTTCCTCAAGTACGGGCAGCTCATCGGTTCCGCCCCGGGGGTGTTCGGTGAGGAGTTCGCGGAGGAGTTCCGCTCCTGCCTCGACACCGGGCCGGTCGTGCCGCTCGAGCAGGTGCGGGCCACGATCGAGGACGAGCTCGGGATGGCGCTGGAGGATGCCTTCGCGGACTTCGACCCCGATCCGATAGGGCGGGCGTCGATCGCGGTGGTCCACCGGGCCCGCACCCACGACGGCGAGGAGGTGGCGGTCAAGGTCCTCCGTCCCGGCATCGAGCGCCGGGTGGCGATCGACCTCGACCTGTTCCAGCCGTTGCTCGAGATCGTCGCTCGCCAGACCGGCGACCAGATGGCCGGCTCGCTGCTCCAGATGTTCGACGGGTTCCGCCAGCAGCTCGGCGAGGAACTCGACCTGCGCAACGAAGCCCGGGCGATGATCCACTACCGCGGGTTGCTGGAGCAGGTCGATCTGCCGCTGGTGACCGTACCGGCGGTGTTCCCCGAACTGTCGAGCTCGCGGGTGCTCACCATGGAGTTCCTCGACGGGGTGCCGGTCGACGACCTGGCCGCCATCGAGAAGCTGGGCATCGATCCACGGCCGGTGGTGCAGCAGGTGGTGCAGGGATTCCTGCTCACCGCCATCCGGTGGGGCAACTTCCACGGCGACGTGCACGCCGGCAACCTGTTGCTGCTGCGCGATGGCCGCATCGGGGTGATCGACTGGGGCATCGTCGGCCGGCTCGACCCGGAGACCCATTTCTTCTTCCGGCGCCTCATCCAGGGTGCGCTCGGCGACGAGACCTGCTGGACCGACATCGCCGATCACCTCACCCGGATGGTGGGACCGGCGCTGAGGGAGGGGCTCGGCCTCGAAGGCGACGAGCTGGTGCAGTTCTGCCGGACCATGATGGAGCCGTTGCTCACCGCCCCGTTCGGCGAGGTCAGCCTGGCGGCGATCCTGAACGCCCCGCAGGAGCAGTTGGCGAGGGCGAAGGGCATCGAGGCCCACGACCGCTCCATCCGGTCCATCGCCCGTCGCTTCCGGGAGCAGCGGCGGGTGCGAGCACAGGTCGAGGCGCACGGCCTGGTGGCGTCGGACTGGGATCGGAGCACGTTCCTGCTCACCAAGCAGCTCATGTACTTCGAGCGGTACGGGAAGATGTACCTCTCGGACGTCTCGATCTTCCACGATCGGGCGTTCTTCGAGAAGGTTCTCGCCGAGCCCGTCGGGTGAGCCAGCGACACCCATCGACCCCTTTGGGGGTCCCGAGGCGTAAGGTGGTGCGAACCCCCGGGAGAGGAGGCACCGATGACCGCTGGCATGCCCACTCCGTCCCAGCAGCTCGCCTTGCTCCGCAGCAGCCGCTCGATCGCGTTGATCGCCGGCGTGCTGGCCCTGATCGGGGGTGTGCTCGTGCTCGCCTGGCCGGGCAAGACCATCGAGACCGTGGCGATCGTCGTCGGCATCTTCCTCGCGGTCGGTGGCATGGCCCAGATCATCGACGCGCTCGTGACCCACAAGGCTGGTACCTACTGGGGCTTGTTGGTGTTGCGAGGCGTGCTCGACCTGGCTGTCGGCCTGGTGGCGGTCTTCTGGCCGGCGATCACCGTGTGGGCACTCGTGCTGCTGATCGGGATCGAGCTGATCCTGGCCGGCGTGGTGTCGATGATCGCCGGCCTGACGGTGCCGGCCGAGTCCGGGCTGCGCCCGCACCTGCTCTCCCGGGGCGTGGTGTCGATCCTGGTGGGGATCGTCGTGATCGCCTGGCCGGGGGCGACGGTGCTGGTCGTCGCGGTGCTCCTCGGCATCTACTTGGTGGCGTTCGGCCTCGTCCTGCTCTGGGCCGGCTACCAGCTCGGCAAGGCGGACCGCATGGCGCCCGCGGCGTGACGGTCGTGTGGATGGCGGGGCGGCGCGGGGACGAACCGCCCTCGTGGTAGGGGATCCTGGCGCTGATGTCGGCGCCGGGTCGGGTCCCCACCGGCGATGGCCTTGGATCGCCGCTGGGGTGGCGGTCGTGGTGACCGCCGGCCTCGCTGCCGTCGCGGTGCTCGCGGTTCGGGGGCGTGCACCGGCGCCACCGTCGGTCGAAGAGGCGGTCGAGTCCTACCGCACCCAGGTGCCGCTCCTTCCTCCCCCGGCGGGCGGGGCGGAGCTGCCCCCGTTCGGCGTGTACACGGCCCGCGGTGAGGGCAGCGAGAAGCTGAGCTTCCAGGCGACCGAGCAGCGGATGGGGCCGACCATGCCGGTGACTGTGTCACCGGCGGGCGAAGGCTGCTACCAGATGCGGATCGACTACAACTCGAACCATTGGCAGACCTGGAACTACTGCTGGCGGGACGGCTCGCTGATCGACACCGGCGGCCAGGTGTTCCAGCGGTTCGACTTCGTGGTGATCGCCCCGGAGTCGCTGTCGACCTCGACCTGCGATCCAGCGGTGGTCCTGCGACCCGAGATGGAACCGGGTGACCAGTGGACCCAGTCCTGTGCCATCCAGGCCTCGGGGACCGGGCCGAGCTCGACCACCGGTCCGCACCGCTACGTCGGCTCGGAGACGATCCAGGTGGGCAGCGAGGAGGTGCTCGCTCACCACGTGCGGGACGAGCGAACCTACTCCGGCGCCCAGTCAGGAACGGGCACGGTGGACCTGTGGCTCGATGCTCGCACCGGCCTGCCGATCCGGTCGGAGTGGAGCCTGCGGATCGACTCGCCCTCGCCGCTCGGCACGATCACCTACACCGAGTCCGGCAGCTGGACCCTGGAGTCGCTCACCCCCCGCACCCCCGGCTGACGGGCTCTCTTCCCTCCTCGAACTGTTCACGGATTCGCGGTCGGTGGCCGCGTGCTCGTGAACAGTTGCGGGGGGAGGGAGGGGGAGGGCGGGGGCGGAGAGGGGCCGGGCGCCGTGCCCGATCAGCGCAGGCGGTACCAGCCGTCCATGAAGTCGAGCATCGCCTCCGCGACCAGGCCCCGCTCGGGGACGGTGTTCGCCATCCCGTAGATGGGCGCCATGCCACCCTCGCTGGAGGGGTTCTCGCGCACCCAGTCGATCGCCGCACGCAGATCGCCGAGGAAGCGCTCCGCCACGCCGGGCTGGGTGTGGCGCTGGGTGACGCACAGGTGCAGCGCGGCCGGGCGGTGGAGCGGGTTCAGCGCCCAGCCCCGAGCGGTCATGGCGTCGTTGACCCGGTAGATGTCGAGCGCGGGGTCGGTGCTGTCGAAGGCGATGACGAACAGCGGGTCGCCGTAGAGCCGCAGCTCCGGCATCTCCTCGATACCGGCCTTGATGGTCGAGGCGGTCTCCAGGATCCGGCGGGTGGCCTCGAGGTAGCCCTCCTCGCCGATCGACACCATCGCCGCCCAGCACGCGGCGCTGAGCCCCCCGGGGCGGGAACCGGCGAACGACGGTGAGCAGTACAGGCCACCCGGCCAGTCGGTCATCGTGAAGTACTGGTAGTGGCGGAGCTCCTGGCTGCGGTACAGCACCACCGAGGTGCCCTTCGCCGCGTACCCGAACTTGTGGGTGTCCGCGGAGATCGAGGTCACGCCCGGCAGGCGGAAGTCGAACGGCGGGACGTCGTAACCCAGCTTCTCGGCCCACGGCAGGACGAACCCTCCGAGGCAGGCGTCGGTGTGGAACCCGATGCCCCGCTCCCGGGCGATCTCCGACAGCTCCTCGATGGGGTCCACGATGCCGTGGGGGAACGGCGGCGCCGAGCCGACGATCACCACCGTGTCGTCGGTGACCGCGTCGGCCATGGCATCCACGTCGGCCCGCCAGTCGGGACCCACCGGGACGTGCACGATCTCGATGCCGAAGTACTGCGCGGACTTGTCGAACGCCGCGTGCGCGGTCTCCGGGACCACCATCTGCGGCTTGGTGATGCCCTTGGTGGCCCGGAAGTAGTCGCGGTAGGTCTTCATGGCCAGCTGGATGCTCTCGCTCCCGCCGGAGGACACGGTGCCGCACACCCCGTCGGGGCTTCCCGGCCCACCGCCGATGTGCCCGCCCCCGAGCATGCTGGCGGTCATGGCCACGATCTCGCTCTCGTACTTCACCGCGCTCGGCCACACGTCGGTGTGCAGCGGGTTGGACTGCGAGTTGATGGCGTAGGCCTCGATCAGGAAGTCGATGTGGTCCTGGTCCCGGTTGTAGACGCAACCGGAGGCGTAGCCCTCGGCCCACCTCGCCTGTTCCTCGGCAGCCATCTCCCGCATGACCCGCAGCACCTCCTCGCGTGGCACGCCGGTCGGGGGGAGCTGCGCATAGGTCTCGTAGCGCTCGCGGAACTGCTTGATCGTCGGTTCGGGGGGGACGGGGTGATCGGTCATGACGGTCCTCGTGGATGGCGGTTCAACGTGGCGAAGATGCCTTTGGTGCGCTTGTAGTACTCGGTGAAGGCTTCGAAGGCCCGGTCGTAGGTGGCCCGGGTGGAGGGGTCGGGCGTGAACGTCTCGGTGATGGCCACCCGAGTCGGGATGTCCTCCCATCGCAGGTACCCGAGCGCCACCGCGGCGGAGAACGCGGCCCCACGCACGTTCGCGAGCCGCGGCTCGGCGGCTTGCCGGATCGGGCGGTCGAGCACGTCGGCCATGACCTGGCACCACAACGGCGAGAGCGCACCGCCGCCGATGTAGGTGAGGCCGTCGAAGCGCCGCTTCGCGAAGCGCTCGGCGTAGACGAGCATCCACCTGGCGTTGAGCGCCACGCCTTCGAACACGGCCCGTACCAGGTCGGCCCGCTGGGTGCCCAGGCCGAGGTTGATCCACCCCCCGCGGATGCGGTGGTCGTCGACCGGGGTGCGCTCCCCGTTCAGCCAGGGGAAGAACAGCACTCCGTTGCTCCCCGGCGGCGAGCTCGCGGCGAGCCCGTTGAGTGACTCGAGCATGTCGTCGGGCGCGTCGACCACGGAGAGGGCGTCGTCCGCGAGCAGGACGTTGTCTATCAGCCACGTCAGCGACGCACCCGCGACGTCCTGTTCGGTGGCGACCCAGTAGCGCGAGGGGATGCCGGAGGGGAGCGAGGTGATGTTGTGGAGCAGGTCGGTCTTCTTGAACGGCACATGGCACGACAGCCACGACGACGTGCCCACGTAGAGGTGGCCGTCGAAGTCACGCACCGCGCCGGCCCCGATACCCGCCGAGCTGGTGTCACCCGTGCCGGTGATCACCTGCACGTGCTCACCGAGCCCGAGCTCCTTCGCCCGTTCGGGGGTGATGGGACCGACCACCGATCCGGTCGGCAGCAGGTCGGGGAGCTTGTCCCGATCGATGCCGGTCCACGACAGCAGCTCTTCGTCGTAGGCGACCCGTGAGAGGTCACGGTTGTCGGTGACCCAGTGCCCGACGATCGAGTCGTAGGACGCCGCGAACCGCCCGGTCAGCCGCATGTTCAGGAAGTCCATCGGCTCGAGGAACTTGTATGTGTCGCGGTAGACGCCGGGCCGCTCGTGCTTGAGCCACAGGATGTGGCCCACCGAGTCCTTCCCGGTCCGGGAGGGGACGCCACCGGTGACCTGTAGCCACCGCCGGAGCTTGCGGGCGTTGTAGCCGACCGTGGGAATGCTGAGACCACCTCCGGTCACCTTCTTGACGTAGCGGCTGCCGCGGTCGTCCATCCAGCTCACCGCGTTGGCGAGCGGGGTGCCCGTCTCGTCGACGGGGACCGTCGCCATCCACTGGGCGGTGATGCTGATGGCCACGATGTCGCGGACGGGAACCAGCTGGCGTCCCAGCAGCTCACCGATGCCGTCGACGATGGAGCTCCACCACTCCTCCGGGTCCTGCTCGACGCCGCCGCCGGGCACGAGGATCAACCCATTGCGGCGGACCGTATGGGCGATGACCTCCCCTTCGGTGGAGACCAGGGCGATCTTCGGTCCGCCGGTGCCGAGATCGATCGCCAGGACGAACGTCGGTGCTGGGTTGCCGTCCATCGTGCCGACGCTACTCGCTGCTCTGGAACCCGGTGCCGGCCGGTAGCCTCGCCGCCGTGGACCCGGCGACCGTGCTCGGTGCGATCGCGACCGTCACGTTCCTGGCCCGGTTGATCCCCCAGCCCGTGCGCCTGGTCCGCACGGGCGTGCCGGACGGGGTGTCGCCGCTGATGGCGCTGAACGTCGCGGTCACCGAGCTGGCCTGGCTGACCTACGGGTTCGTCTCCGGGTTGGTGCCGGTGTGGCTGGTCACGCTGCCCGCCCTGCCGCTGGCGGTGTGGACGGCAGTGCTGCTCCGGCGCCAGACCCGGTGGCGTGACGTGATCGGGGCGGGTGTGTGGCTGGCGGCGATCGTGGTGGCGTGGCTGGCCGGCGCGCTGGGCGCGGTGCTCGCGGTGTCGGTCCTGGTCCAGTACGGCCCGCAGGTGTGGACCGCTCTGCGCAGTGACCGCCTGGAAGGGATCGCACCGGCGACGTGGAGGCTGGCCATCGTCGACGCGCTGATGTGGGGCGCCTACGGGTTGGCGGTCGGTGATGCGGCGCTGATCCTGTACACGGTGACGCTGTCGGGCTGCGCGGTGGTGATCCTGGTGCGCATCGCGCACAGCCACCGAGCCGCGAGCGCGCTCGGGGTCGGGGCCACGCCGGGTCAGGGCGGGGCGTAGGCTCCCCGACCATGAGCGGGAACGGGCACGGCAGCGGTGAGGAGACCCACCAGGACCTGATCGACACCATCCGTAGCTCCCCGGCGGAGTACGTGAAGGTGGCGATCACCGACGTCGACGGGGTCCTGCGGGGCAAGTACCTCGACAAGGGCAAGTTCCTCTCGGCGGCCCGCTCCGGGTTCGGGTTCTGCAACGTGGTGTTCGGGTGGGACACCGCGGATGAGTGCTACGACAACGCCACCTACACCGGCTGGCAGTCGGGCTATCCCGACGCCGAGGTGCGTCTCGACCTGTCCACCCATCGCAGGATCCCTTGGGAGGATGATCGGCACTTCTTCCTGGGCGACTTCATGGGAACGGGGAACCAGCCGCTCGAGGTCTGCCCCCGCCGGGCCCTGCGGGGGGTCGTCGAGCGGGCGGCGGCGATGGGATACGTGGCCAACTTCGGGCTCGAGTTCGAGTGGTTCAACTTCCTCGAGTCACCGCACTCGGTGAACGAGAAGGGCTTCCGGGACCTCACGCCGCTCACACCGGGCATGTTCGGCTACTCGGTGCTGCGCCAGGCCCACAACCAACCCTTCTTCGACGCCCTGCTGCGTGAGCTACGCGCCTTCGGCGTGCCACTCGAGGGGCTGCACACCGAGACCGGCCCGGGGGTGTTCGAGGCTGCCATCCTCTACGCCCCCGCGCTCGAGGCCGCGGACCGGGCCCAGCTCTTCAAGGCGGGCGTGAAGGAGATCGGTCACCGGTTCGGCATCATGCCCACCTTCATGGCCCGCTGGAACACCGATCTACCAGGCTGCTCGGGCCACGCCCACCAGAGTCTCTGGGACCTCGACGGTGAGCAGAACCTGTTCCACGACGAGCGGGACGAGTACTCGATGAGCGCCTTGTTCCGCTCCTACGTCGCCGGCATCCTCCAGCTCCTGCCGGAGCTGCTCGCCCTGTGGGCACCCACGGTCAACAGCTACAAGCGGCTGGTCGACGGCTTCTGGGCGCCGACCAAGCCGACATGGGGCATCGACAACCGCACCGTGGCTTGCCGGGTCATCCCCGGTTCGGCCAGCTCGACCCGGCTCGAGATGCGGGTCCCCGGCGCGGACGTGAACCCCTACCTGGCGGTGGCCGCATGCCTGGGAGCGGGCCTGTGGGGGATCGAGCAGGGTCTTGAGCTCGACCAGCCACCCACTCGGGGGAGCGCATACGCCGACGGCACGCTCCCGCGCTTGCCGCGCACCCTCCAGGAGGCCACCGATCGCCTGGCCGGGTCGAAGGTGGCCCGGGAGCTGTTCGGTGATGGTTTCGTGGACCACTACGTCGCGACCCGCGAGTGGGAATGGCGCCGCTTCGGCGACGCGGTCACCGACTGGGAGCTGCGGCGCTACTTCGAGATCATCTGAGCTCGGAGATCGGCTGAGCCGCGACCGGGCAGACCTCAACGGCAACGGCGCTGCCGAGGTGTTCAGGCGTCGTCGGCGGGTCTGGTCCCCACCATCGCCTCGTGGACGGCCCAGCCGTCCGCGTCGGGGTCGTCGGTGAGGGTGGTCAGCACCCAGCCGGCGCGCTCGCGAGCACTGCCGCGGTCGGTGTCGTCCGCCAACCCGCAGAGCGCCTCGCCTCGCCTGGCGAAGAGCTCGAGGGCTTCGGCCGTCACCCCACCCCTGCCATCGGCACCGGATCTGATCCACGATGGTCGTTCCATGTGACGCTCCTCTCGTGGTCGGTGGCCTGTCAGGCCTCCACCCGGATGGTACGCCTCAGGGGCTCTCGCCGGTAGGCACCGAGACCGCGAGCAGCTCCGGAGCGCGGCGCGCGCCGGGGGCGGTTCGGGGCGGCCGGTAGCCTGCGGGCCGATGGCGATCGACCGATTCAGCTTCCCCACCGACATCCGATTCGGCCTGGGTGCCCGTCACCTCCTTGCTGACCACCTCCTCGAGGTCGGGGTCGGGCGTCCGCTGGTCGTCACGGACAAGGGGGTGTCGGCCCTCCCGTTGTTGGACGAGCTGGTGGGCGCGCTCCGTGGCGCGGGCTTGCAGCCCGCCGTGTTCGACGGCGTCTGGGGCAACCCCACCGAGTCGCAGGTGCGGTCGGGGGTCGGGCGCTACCACGAGCACGGGGCGGACGCCGTGGTGGGGGTGGGAGGCGGAGCGGCGCTCGACGTCGCCAAGGCGGTGGCCCTCATGGCCACCCATCCGGGCGAGCTGTTCGACTACGAGGACGGCCGTCCCGGGGCGCGGCCGATCACGGATGCGGTGTGCCACCTGGTGGCGCTCCCCACCACCGCGGGTACGGGGAGCGAGGTGGGGCGCAGCGCGGTGATCAGCGACGACACCACCCACGTCAAGCGGATCATCTTCTCGCCGCACCTGCTGGCTCGGGTGGTGCTCGCCGACCCCGAGCTGACGGTCGGTCTGCCGCCGCAGCTCACCGCGGCCACCGGCATGGATGCCCTCACCCACAACATCGAGGCGTACCTGGCCAAGGCGTACCACCCCATCTGCGACGGCATCGCCCTCGAAGGGCTCCGCCTGGGAGCGACCCACCTGCTGCGCGCCGTGGCCGAGCCGGGGGATCTCGACGCCCGCACGGGGATGCTGATGTCGTCGATGATGGGGGCCATCGCCTTCCAGAAGGGGCTGGGGGTGGTGCACTCGACCGCCCACGCGCTCGGCACCGTGGCCGACCTGCACCACGGCCTGGCCAACGCGGTGATGATCGACCACGCCCTGCGCATCAACGTCGAGGCCTGCCCCGAGCGATTCGCGATGCTGGCCGCCAGCGCCGGGCTCGACTCGCACGCTCCCGACGCGTTCCTGGGTTGGCTGCGCGACCTGAAGACCGACATCGGGATCCCGCCGTCGCTCTCCCAGCTCGGTGTGGATCCTTCGCGGATCGACGAGCTGTCAAGGGTGGCCTTCGCCGATCCCTGCCACCTGGACAACCCTCGTCCGGTGACCGAGGCCGACCTCCGGGGCATCTTCGTGGAGGCCTTCGGGTGAGGGCCCGCCGATGAGCCGGCTCGACGCTCGCCGGCCACGGATCGGGATCTCGGCGAGTTTCTTCCACCCGGATCCCGAGCGGGCGGTGTTCAAGGGCAAGACGTTGCTCTACCTCGACGAGGCGGTCTCGCACTGGGTGGCCTCCGGTGGGGCCGTGACCTACCTCATCCCGACTGCTCCGGGCACCGGTCCCGAGGTCGACGACTGGGTGGCGGACCTCGACGGCCTGGTGCTGCCAGGCGGATCCGACGTCTGCCCCCGGACCTACGGCGAGGAGCCGCTCCGCCCGGAGTGGGCCGGCGACGAGATCCGGGACCGCTACGAGCTCGACCTCCTGAACCGTTTCCACGAAGCGGGCAAGCCGGTGCTCGGGGTGTGTCGCGGCGCGCAGGTCATCAACGTTGCGTTCGGTGGCACCCTCTACCAGGACATCCCCACCCAGGTGGCTGGTGCGCTCGAACATCGCGACTGGCACCGCTACGACCGCAATGAGCACGAGGTGCAGGTCGTGGAGGGCAGCGCGCTGGCGAGGTTGTACCCGGGCGTGTCGACGGCACGGACGAACAGCGTGCACCACCAGGCGGTGAAGGACCTGGGCAACGGGCTCACCGTGGAGGCACGGGCCGTCGCCGACGGCATCGTCGAGGCGGTCCGCCTCGAGGATGCGGATGATCGCTACGTCTTCGGCGTCCAATGGCATCCCGAGTGGGTTGGTGATCGGGAACACCTGCTGTCGCCGCGGCCCATCCTGGCCGAGTTCCTCGACCGCGCCCGCGAGGTGGCATCCCGATGAGCGCGGCCGGCGCGTTCGCTCGGGCGGCAGCCGCGGCGCCCGGCTGGGCTGCTCGCCCGCTGGAGGAGCGGGTGGCGATCATCCGCCGGTTCGGCGACCTCGTGGAGCGGGATCGCGACCGGCTGGCGGCGATCCTCACCGACGACATGGGCAAGCCGATCACCCAGTCCCGCAACGAGCTGGCGGGAGTGGGTCCTCGGGTCGACTACTTCGTGGACGCGGTCCCGCGCGTCCTGCGACCGACCACGGTGCACGACGACGGCGAGCTGGTCGAGCAGGTCGGCTACGAGCCTCTCGGAGTCGTCGCCAACATCTCGGCGTGGAACTACCCGTGGTTCGTGGGGACGAACGTCCAGCTCCCCGCGCTGCTCACGGGCAATGCCGTGCTCTACAAGCCCTCGGAGCTGGTGCCGCGCACCGGTGAGGCCATCACCGAGCTCCTGCACGCCGCAGGAGTTCCCGAGGACGTGTTCGTGCTGGTGCCCGGCGGCCCCGGCGCGGGTGCTGCCTTGGTCGAGCAGCCGGTCGACGGGGTGTTCTTCACCGGCTCCTACGCCACGGGGCGGCGGATCGCCGAGGCCGTCGCCGGTCGCATGATCAGGCTCCAGCTCGAGCTGGGCGGCAAGGACCCGATCTACGTCACCGACGATGTCGACCTCGAGCCCGCCGCCGCCTCCCTGGCCGACGGTGCCTTCTACAACAACGGGCAGAGTTGTTGCTCCGTCGAGCGGATCTACGTGCACGAAGCCGTGTACGAAGCGTTCGTGGAGGCGTTCGTCGCCGTGGTCGAGGGCTTCGTCGTCGGTGATCCCCACGACGAGCGCACCTACCTCGGCCCCCTCGCCCGCCCGGAGCAGCTCGAGGTGCTCGAGGCCCAGGTGGCCGACGCGGTGGCGAAAGGCGCGGTGGTGCGAACCGGAGGTCACCGGCTGGCCGATCGTCCAGGGGCCTGGTTCGCTCCGACGGTCATCACGGGAGCGACGAACGAGATGCTCGTCATGCGAGAGGAAAGCTTCGGCCCCGTCATCGGCATCGGCGTGGTGGCGAGCGACGATGAGGCGGTCGCCCTGATGAACGACACCGAC
Source organism: Rhabdothermincola sediminis (assembly GCF_014805525.1). Taxonomy (NCBI): domain Bacteria; kingdom Bacillati; phylum Actinomycetota; class Acidimicrobiia; order Acidimicrobiales; family Iamiaceae; genus Rhabdothermincola; species Rhabdothermincola sediminis. The sequence continues at coordinate 138,953 of NZ_JACFSZ010000008.1, forward strand.
TACGGCCTGACCGCGGGCGTGTACACCCGCGACGAGCAGCGAGCCCGGCGGCTCCTCGCTCGGCTCGACGTGGGCTCCGCCTACTGGAACTGCTGCGACCGGGTGAGCCCTCGGCTGCCCTGGTCGGGGCGGCACCACTCGGGCATCGGAGCCACGCTGGGCGCGGCGGGCATCCTGGCCTGCGTGCAGCCCAAGGCCTGGCACCTGCGGCGTTGAGTGCGAGATCCGGGACGCGGCCAGGGGTCAGGCCGTAGATTTGCGGGCCGACCCGGAGCTGGAGGTGTGAACCGTGCCGATCCATCCTGTCGCCCTGGACATGGCCGCCGCGCAGGAGACGACGGGCCAGGACCCGTTCACTCTGCAGAACAAGAAGATGCTCAAGGTGTTGTTGCACTACGGCCCGATCAAGGCCGCTCTCGGCTCGATGGTCGCCTACCAGGGCGACGCCAAGTTCGAGTCCGCGGGGGCGGGCGGGGCCGGCAAGTGGCTCAAGCAGAAGTTCACCGGTGAAGGCCAGAAGCTCATGACGGTCCAGGGCACCGGCGAGGTGTTCCTCGCCGACATGGGCAAGGAGATCCAGGTGATGTACCTGGAGAACGACTCGGTCAGCGTCAACGGCGCGAGCATCCTCGCCCACAGCGCTAGCATCGATGGCGACATCCAGATGGTCGGTGGCGCCGGGATGATGGCGGGTGGCATGTGGAACGTGACCTTGTCGGGCACGGGCTACGTGGCCGTGACGACCGACGGCCCTCCGGTGGTGCTCGACGTGGCCAGCGCACCCACCTTCGCCGATCCCAACGCCGTGGTCATGTGGACCAGCGGGGTCACCATGAACGTCAAGGCCGACGTGAACCTGAAGACGCTCATCGGCAAGGGCTCGGGTGAGACCTTCCAGATGGCCTTCGGCGGGCAGGGCTGGGTGATGATCCAGCCGTCAGAGGGCTACACCGCTGGTGGCGGGCAGGGCACCGGCGTCGGCGTGTAGCGCGCCGGCTCCTCGGTGACCACCTCGATGACCACAGGGAGTGCTGTGTGCCTTCCCGAGCGCGGGCTCTGGCACAATCTGGTGCCGTGACCGATCCTTGCCCGCCTCCGAACCTGCCGGAGGTCGAGCACGTGGTCGAACTGGCCGACGGGCGCGTGCTCGGGTACGCGGAGTTCGGTGATCGAGCCGGCCTTCCCGTGCTGTGGTTCCACGGCACCCCGGGTGCATCCAAGCAGGTGCCACCCGAAGCGCCGACGGTGGCTCGGGATCGGGGGATCCGCCTGATCGGCCTGGAGCGTCCGGGCACCGGGCGCTCTTCCGCGCACCAGTACGGGCGGGTCCTCGATTGGGCGCTCGACGTGCGCCAGGTGAGCGACCGGCTCGGTTTGGAGCGGTTCGCCGTGGTCGGCCTGTCGGGCGGCGGCCCGTTCGTGCTGGCGTGCGCCTACCTGATGCCCGATCGGGTCGTCGCCGGCGCGGTGCTCGGCGGCATCGGCCCGACCGTCGGTCCCGAGGCCGCGCCCGGCTACACCCGGCTGCTGGCGCCGTTCGCGCCGCTGCTGTCGCTGGTCGCCGGTCCGGCCGGGTTGGCCATGACCTGGTTGCTGCGACCGCTGGCGGCCGTGGCGGCCTCCCCGTTGTTCGACCTGTACGCCCGCCTCGGGCCAGGTCCCGACCGCTCGGTGCTCGCCCAACCCGAGATGAAGGCCGCCTTCCTGCACGACCTCACCACTGCGATCCCGCACGGGTTGCGCGCCCCGGTGTACGACCTGGTGCTCTTCGCCCGCCATTGGGGGTTCTCGCTGCGGGACGTACAGGTGCCGATCCGGTTCTGGCACGGCGCCGACGACATCGTGGTCCCCCTCAGCCACGGAGTCCACCAGGCCGAGTTGGTGCCCGACGCGCAGCTCACCGTGGTGCCGGGCGGCGGCCACTTCGCCGGCTACGAGACGGTCCACGAGGTGTTCGACACCCTGCTGCTGTTGTGGCGGGGCGAGGTCCATCGGCACCGCCGCGAGGGTTCGGCGGTCTGAGCAGGCGCTCTGCGGCGGGTCCCGGCAGCGGGCGTACCATCCGCCCATGGAGCTGAGCGACCTCCTCGAGATCGAGGCCATCAAGCGGGTCAAGTACGCCTACCTCCGCTGCATCGACCAGAAGCTTTGGGCGGAGCTGCGCGAGCTGTTCACGGAGGACGCGGTGGCCTCCTACAGCGGGGGGAAGTACCACCTGGAGGGCCGGGACGACATCGTCGCCTTCCTCGAGCGGAACATGGGCGCGCCGACGTTCCATTCGAGCCATCGAGTCCACCACCCCGAGATCGATCTCACCGGCCCCGACACCGCCCTCGGCACGTGGGCGATGGACGACGTGGTGATCATGACCGACTGGAACGTGACGGTGCGGGGGGCGGCGTTCTACCGGGACGAGTACCGCAAGGTCGGGAGAGACTGGAAGATCGCCAGCACCGGCTACAAGCGCACCTACGAGGAGCTGCAGTCCCGAGCCGAGGTGCCCGGCCTGGCGTTGACCGCGAGCTGGTGGAGCACCGGCGGGGTCAGTCAGCTCGACGCCGGCTGAGTCGAGCCGACCCGCTCGCTGCCCGGTCGACCCGTAGCATCGGCGCCGATGCGCGCACGGCGACCATCGACGGGGGATCGCTGGTGGGAGCCCGTCTCGGTGTGGGCGATCGCCGGGCTGGCTGGTCTCGGGGCCCTGTTCGCGGCGGGCGCGCCCACGGGGCTGGCCCTGGTGGACGGCTGTTGGCGCTTCCTGTTCGCCGCGGCGGTGACCCGGGCCGCGGCCTACGCGGGGCCTCCGAGCTGGATCGTGCTGGCCGGTGTCGGCGCGTGCATCGCGGTCGGTGGCCAGCCGGTCCTGGTGGCTGGCGCGCTGGTCGTGCTCGTCGCCGCGATCGCGCTCGCGCTGGCGCCGAGCAGGCCCGCGATCGCCGGCATGGTGGTGGTCGGTGCCGGCGTCCAGGTCCTGCTGCGGCTGCCTGACACCGGTCCCGCAGGGCTGACCGCGCTGGCGAGCCTCGTCGGGGCCGCTGCCGTGGCCGGGTCCGCCTACCGCCGGGCCGGTGGCACGGCGCGGCGACGGGCCAGGAGGGTCGCGCTGGCCGGCGGCATGGTGGGCGGCTTGGTCCTGGTGCCGGTGGTGGTCGCGGGGGCGATCACCTGGCGCAACGGCAGCCGCGCGGCGGAGGAGAGCCGGGCGTGGCTCGACGCGGCACGTGCGGGTGATCAGCAGGGGGTGCTCGCCCACCTCCGATCGGCTCGTGAGGCGTTCGACACGACGGCCTCGGCGACCACTGCCTGGTACGTCCAGCCCGGCCGGGCGCTGCCGATCGTGGGGCGCCAGCTCGACGCGGTCACCACCGTTGCCCGTTCCGGGGCCGCGATCGTCGACGCGGCGACCCGGGCGGCCGAGGTCGCCGACGTCGAGCAGCTCCGCGTCGAGGGGGGACGGGTCGACGTCGAGCTGCTCGCCGCCCTCGCCCAGCCGATGCACGACGCGGCGGAGGTGATGGCTGGGAGCCTCGGGGAGCTCGGCGCGCTCGACGAGACATGGCTGCTGCCCGTCGTCCGTGCGCGGGTCGACCGCTTCGAGCAGCAGGTGATCGAGGCCATCGACGACGCGGACCTGGCGGCGGTCGCGCTCGATGTGGCACCCGACCTGCTCGGTCGCAGTGGTGCCCGCCGGTACCTGATCCTGTTCACCAGCCCGGCCGAGACCAGGGAGCTCGGGGGGTTCATGGGCAACTGGGGGGAGCTGGTGGCCGACGGGGGCGCCCTCGAGCTCACGACCAGCGGCCGGGCAGCCGACCTCAACGCGGGCAGCCGGCTCCCACTGGGACAGCACCCCCCGCTGGCGGATCCCGCCCGCTACCCGGAGCGTTACCTCCAATACCGGCCGTGGACCCACTGGCAGAACATCACTGGCACCCCCGACTTCCCGACCGTGGCGGAGATGGCCCGGGAGCTCTACCCGCTCGCACGCGAGGGCGAGGCCATCGACGGTGTGCTCTACGTCGACCCTGAGGGCCTGGCCGCGCTACTCCGCCTCGTCGGCGAGATCAGGGTCGCGGGCTACGAGCAGCCGCTCACCCCCGACAACGTGGCCGACTTCCTGCTGCGTCAGCAGTACGCGCAGTTCCCCGACACCGACGAGCGGGTCGACTTCCTCGAGCGGGTGTCACGAGAGACCTTCGAGCGGCTCACCACCGGCGACCTGCCCGGGCCCCGCACCGTCGGTGAGGCACTCGGGCCGGCCGTGGCGGCGGGGCAGCTGCGCTTCTGGGCCTTCGACCCCCGTGAGCAGGCGCTCCTGCGGCGTCTGGGGCTCGATGGAGCGATGGCGCCACCTGCCCCCGGCTCCGACGGGCTGCTCGTCACCGTGGCCAACGCCAATCCGAACAAGCTCGATGCCTACCTGCACCGCACGGTCCGATACGACGTCGAGCTCGATCCCGCCACCGGGGTGATGGAGGGACGAGTGGCGATCGAGCTCTTCAACGACGCTCCTGCCGGCGGGTCCGACTACGCGGCCGGCAACGACTACGGCTTCCCCCACGGCTCCAACCGGACCTACCTGTCGCTCTTCAGCCGGTTCCCGGTCACCTCGGCCACCGTCGAGGGGGAGGTCCTGCCGGTCGAGATGCACGAGGAGTACGGCTGGCGGCGCGCCGGGGCGCACGTCGTCGTCCCACCGCGCGGCCGGCTGGCGGTCACGTTCACGGTGAGAGGCTCGATGGAACCCGATCGCTACCGGTTGGACGTCCGGGCCCCGGCGCTGGTGTTCCCCGATCGGATCGAGGTGACGGTCCACCGCCGCGACGGCGAGCGGCAGCCCCTCGTGATCGATGGGCCCGGGGTGTCGGGCGAGGGCTCGTCGGGAGCCGGGTCGGCCCGATTCGACCTGCGAGGAGCCGCCGTGGTGCGGGTGGCGTCCCCGCCGGGGGGAGCCGGGAAGTGATGCGGGAGCGCGGTGGTTGGCCACGGGGGACGTGGCGTGCGCTAGCCTCTCGGAAGGGGCGGAGGTCGCTCGGGAGGAGGCTCGTCTGATGATCCGTCGTTCACTCGTGCTGGTCGCGCTGGTGCTCGCCGTGGTCGGGCTGGCCGCGCCCGCCCACGCCCAGGACTACCCGCCCCAGCCGGGCATCACGGTCGACAAGCCCAACGTCGATCCCGGCGACACCGTCCGAGTCACCGGTCGTGGTTGCGAGGCCGGTGCCTCGGTCACCATCCAGTTCAATGGCCAGACGGTGGTCACGGTGACCTCCGGGTCGGACGGCAGCTTCTCCGGCTCGTTCACCGTCCCCGCCGGGACACCTACCGGGACCTACCAGGTCAGCGCCACCGGGTGCGCGAGTCAGGTGCTCAGCACCTCGATCACCGTCGGCGCGACCGCCACCCCGACGACCGCACCGAGCGTGCTGCCTCGCACCGGTTCCGGCACGACCGAGACGCTGCTGCGGGCGGGCATCGTGCTGGTCGCCGCCGGCGGGCTGCTGGCCTTCGCCGCTCGCCGCCGCGGAGCGGCTCCCACCCGCTGATCGCTCGCGCGCCGGCCGGTCGGAACGCTCCCGATCGCTGCTCTGGCCCCGGCCGGCACCACCCGCGAGCGGGCTCGACCCGGCGGCGGGATCTGAGCAGGTTGCCGAGCTTCAGCACACCCGTGGACCGATCGAGGATCGGGATCTCGAACCGTGCCCCCGGGGCGACGGCAGAGATCCGGCGTGGGGGCTCAACCGGGATGACGTCGTCTGGGATGAGCAGGCCCGCCTCCACCTGGGCCACGACCTCGTCCGTGGATGCACCGCTCGCGAGCGCCTGCGAGATCTGCACGCTGAGGCCGGCCAGCATGTAGCAGGTGCCCGCAGCGAGGTTGATGATCACCACGTCGTCGCCGAGCGTCTCGTGGATGACCGAGGGAGCGTCGACCCGGAAGCGTTGATCCGTCACGGGGCACGCCTTTCCTCGGGGGCACGGGCCGTCACCAGCCAGGGGCGCCCATCGCTACCGGTGATCCCCCCCATCCATCCAGCACCTCCTCGTCCTCGTAGGCTCGATCGCTGTGCAGGGTTGGAGACAGGTCCGTGTCGAGGTGGATGCCACCGCGGTGGACGCGATCTCGGGCGCTTTGTGGGGGGCGGGCGTCGCCGGTATCGAGGAATGCCCGGTGGGAAGCGGTGCCCGCTGCGCGCTGCTGGCCGCCGTGCCCGCCGACCGGCTCGACGCCGTCGTGGAGGCGGTCTCCGAGTTCGATCCGGTCGCCGCCGACCTCGATCCCGAGGCCGGGCTGGACACCTGGAAGCGTCATGCGCACCCGGTCGAGGCCGGCCCGTTCGTGGTGGAGCCGGCTTGGTGGGCACCGGCAGCCACCTCGGCCGCACCGGGCGTCGGGGCCTGCGGCGGGGTCGGTACCGACCTTCGCCACTTGCGGATCGACCCCGGCCGCAGCTTCGGGAGCGGCAGCCACGTGACGACCAGGCTGATGCTGGAAGCGGTCGGGCGCTTCACCCGGCCCGGGTCCCGGGTGCTCGACGTGGGCTGCGGCTCGGGGGTGTTGTCGGTGGCGGCGGCCGTGTCGGGCGCGTCGGAGGTGCGAGCGGTCGACCTCGACCCTCACGCGGTGGAGGCGACCATCGCGAATGCTCGGCGCAACGGCGTCGGGGCGCGGATCGACTGCGACGACGCCAGCCTCGAGCACGTTCGCGGGGTCTTCGATCTCGTGCTGGCGAACATCGGGGCCTCGGTGCTCGTCGACCTCGCCGGGCCGCTGGCGGCTCGGGTCGCACCGGGTGGCCGGCTGGTGCTGAGCGGGATGCTCGACGAGCAGGTGGACCAGGTCGCTGCTGCCCACGCCGATGCGTTCCCCGACGGGGCGGAGCGCCGGGGTCGCGACGGGTGGGGGTTGATGGTCCTGTGCCGGCCGGCCCCGTCCCCGTCCCTCTCGGGATCGCCGGTCGGGGAGCGGGGATAGCCGGATCGGTGATCCCCGACCCGCACCGGTAGCGTTGGTTGCCGACCCGGTCGCCCTCCGCGGCCGGCGATCCCGGGGGGTTCTCGCGTGAAGGAGTTCGATCAGCTCTACATCGGTGGTGCCTGGGTGGCGTCCCAGGGCGGCGAGACGATCGAGGTCGTCAACCCTTCCACCGAGCAGGTCTGCGGGCGCGTGCCGGCGGGGACGCCGGCGGATGTCGCTCGCGCCGTCGAGGCGGCTCGCGCCGCCTTCGAGACCTGGGGTTCCACATCCCCCGAGGAGCGCCGCAAGCACATCGAGGGCATCGCGGAGGGTCTGCGGTCGCGAAGCGAGGAGATCGCGGCCTGCATCTCCGAAGAGCTCGGCATGCCCATCCGGCTGGCCACCGCCATCCAGGCAGGGTTGCCGGCGGCGAACATGGCCAACCACGTCCGGATCCTCGAGGACTTCCTGTTCGAGGAGCAGGTCGGCAACTCCCTGGTCATCCGCGAACCGGTGGGGGTGGTCGGAGCGATCACTCCGTGGAACTACCCGCTCCACCAGATCGTGGCCAAGGTCGCCCCCGCCCTCGCCGCTGGTTGCACCGTGGTGCTCAAACCCAGCGAGGTCACACCCTTGAACGCCTTCATCCTCACCGAGATCATCGACGCCGTGGGCCTGCCCGCAGGGGTGTTCAACCTGGTCACCGGGACCGGCCCGGTGGTCGGCGAGGCCATCGCCGCCCATCCGGACGTCGACATGGTGTCGTTCACGGGCTCGACCCGTGCCGGCAAGCGGGTCGGAGAGCTCGGCGCGCAGACCGTCAAGCGGGTCCACCTGGAGCTCGGGGGGAAGTCCGCCAACGTGATCCTCGACGACGCAGACCTCGACGCCTGCGTCGCTCCCGGCGTGATCTCGGGTTGCTTCCTGAACTCGGGCCAGACCTGCAGCGCGCTCACCCGGATGCTGGTCCCCCGCGGCAAGCAGGCTCAGGTGGTGGCCCTCGCCAAAGCCGCGGCCGAGAGCGTCACCGTCGGCCCGGCGGACTCCGACGCCAGGCTCGGCCCGCTCGTCTCGGCCACCCAGCGCGATCGGGTGCGGGCCTACATCCAGACCGGCATCGACGAGGGGGCCACGCTCGTGACCGGCGGTGTCGATCCGCCTCAGGGCCTCGACACCGGGTACTTCGTGCAGCCCACGGTCTTCGCCGACGTCACCCCGGACATGACGATCGCGCGGGAGGAGATCTTCGGCCCTGTGCTGGCGATCATGCCCTACGACGACGAGGAGCAGGCGGTCGAGATCGCGAACGCCACCATCTACGGATTGGCTGGGGCGGTGCAGTCGGCCGACGTCGAGCGTGCGAAGGCGTTCGCCCGGCGGATGCGAACCGGTCAGGTGAACGTCAACGAAGGTGGGTTCAACCTGCTCGCGCCGTTCGGCGGTTACAAGCAGTCGGGCAACGGGCGGGAGCTGGGGCGGTTCGGCCTCGAGGAGTTCCTCGAGTACAAGTCCCTGCAACTCCCGGCTTGATCGGCACGTGACCAGCACGACGGAGGTGCCCGCCGAGGCGGGTGGGCGGGTGTTCCGCCGCGGGATGGGCGTCGTGCTCCGCCATGCGCGCCGCCAGCGCCGGACGTTCGCCATCAGCCTGATTGGCGCCACGGTGTACGCGATGGCGGCCGTGGGCACGACCGTGGTGCTCGGGCGGGTCACCAACCAGGTGATCGTCCCGGCCTTCGGTGAGGGGGTCAGTCGCTCTGCGGTCATCGGTGCCGCCGTGGTGCTGCTGCTGATCGCCTTTCTGCGTGCCGGTTCGATCGTGTTGCGGCGGTACTTCGCGGCACTCACGACCTTCCGCACCCAGGCCCACCTGCGGCGCGAGGTGACCGACCGCTACCTACAGGTGCCGCTCGCATACCACCGGGCGACGCCCACGGGGCAGCTCCTGGCCCACGCCGACAGCGACGTGCTGGCGGCCACCGAGGTGCTCAATGCGCTGCCCTTCAGCCTCGGCGTGGTGGTGCTGATCGTGTTCGCGCTGATCAGCCTGCTGCTCGTGGATCCGCTGATCACCCTCGTGGCCATCCTGCTCTTCCCCCTCTTGGCGTTGCTCAACCAGGTGTACACCACGGCGGTGGAACGGCCGGTGGCCGTGGTGCAGCAGCGGGTGGCTGAGGTCTCGCGCATCGCTCACGAGAGCTTCGACGGCGCGCTGGTCGTGAAGACCCTCGGGCGCTCCGAGGATGAGGTGGCGCGACTCGACGAGGCCGCGGACCGTCTCCGCGATGCCCGAGTGCGCGTTGGTCGCATCCGTGCCCTGTTCGAACCGGCGATCGACGCCATCCCGAACATCGGCATCATCCTGCTCCTGCTCATCGGGAGCTGGGAGCTCAGCCAGGGCATGCTGAACGAGGGCGAGCTCGTGCAGGCCATGGCGTTGTTCGGGTTGCTCGCGTTCCCGATGCGGGTGGTGGGCTTCTTCCTCCAGGAGCTGCCGCGATGCGTCGTGGCCACCGCGCGCCTCGACCGGGTGCTCGCCGAGCCCGGCGCGCCGCAGGCCGAGCGCTCCGCCTCCCGCTCCTTGCCGACGGGCCCCCTCGGGGTGCGTTACGACGACGTCAGCTTCGCCTACGGTGGGCACCGGGTCCTCGAGGGGGTGTCGCTCCGGGTCGACCCGGGCGAGATCGTGGCCCTGGTCGGTGCCACCGGTGCGGGGAAGACGACCCTGTGCGAGCTGCTGGTGCGGATGGCGGACCCGCTCTCCGGGGCGGTGTCCGTCGGTGGCGTGGACCTGCGGTGGGTCGAGCCCGCCGAGCTCCGCCGAGCTGTGGCCCTGGTGTTCCAGGAGACCTTCCTGTTCGCCGACACCGTGGCCCACAACATCACCCTCGGCGCCGAGGTCAGCGAGGGGCAGCTCATCGAGGCTGCCCGGGTGGCGCAGGCGCACGAGTTCATCTCCCGCCTCCCCGACGGCTACGAGACCGTTGTCGGGGAGCGGGGTGTCACCCTCTCGGGCGGTCAGCGCCAGCGGGTCGCGTTGGCCCGAGCGTTGCTCCGCCGACCTCGGGTCCTTGTCCTCGACGACGCCACCTCCGCGGTCGATCCTGTGGTGGAAGCGGAGATCCTCGAGGGTCTCCGCAGCGCGCTCGACATGACCACCCTCATCGTCGCCCACCGGGTCTCCACCATCGGGCTCGCGGATCGGGTGGTGCTGCTCGAGGAAGGTCGGGTGACCGCCTCCGGGACGCACGACGAGCTGCTGTCGGTGCCTGCGTACGAAGCGATCGTGCGGGCGTACGAGGCGGGTGGCGAACCATGACCACCATCACCGATGAGCAGGAGCTCGATCCCGAATCGGGGCTCTTCGACGACATCGAAGCCCACCTCCGCGGCGGGGAGGCGGTGGGGGCCACCGGCGGAGCCATGCAGGTCCTCCGTCGCGGGCTGGCCATCTCCCCCGAGCTTGGTCGAGGCCTGCGCTTCACGGTGCTCATGGCCCTCGCGGGCGCGGTGGGTCGCATCGCGGTACCGGTGCTCATCCAGCAGATCCTCGACGAAGGGGTCACCGGGTCGGGCGGTCTGCGAGCCGGCTTCGTGCTGTCGGCGTGCGGGGTCACCCTCCTGGTGGTGGTGGCGGTGATGGCGGTCTCCCGCATCACCTACATCAGGCTGGTCCAGTCCGCGGAAGCCATGCTGCGCAGCCTGCGGGTGCGCGCCTTCGCCCACATCCACCGGCTCTCCGTCGCAGACCACGACGAGGCCAAGCGGGGGGTGCTCACGGCGCGGATCACCAGCGACATCGAGACCATCGCCCGGTTCGCGCAGTGGGGCGGCATCGCCTGGATCGTGAACACGATCGTGATCCTCGGCGTACTCGCCGTGATGGCGGTGTACTCGTGGCAGGTCGCCCTGCTGGTGGTCGTGGTGTTCGCGCCGATGTTGCCGGTCATGCGGGCTCTGCAGCGCAGGCAGCTGCGCGCCTACGACCAGGTGCGCACCCGTGTCGGCGAGACCATGTCCGCCATCTCGGAGAGCATCATGGGAGCCGGCGTCGTGCGCGCCTACGGCATCGGTGGGCGCGTCCGCGAGCGGGTCCACGGCGCCATCGACCGTCAGTACCGCAGCGAGGTGCGAGCAGCCCGCTACTTCGCCCTGCTGTTCCCGCTCGGGGACATCTTCGGCGGCACGGCGCTCGCGGTCGTGCTCGCCGCCGGGGCGTGGTTCGGACCGAGCTGGGGGCTCGACGTCGGGAGCCTCGTGGCCTGCTTGTTCCTGGTCAACCTCATCCTCGGTCCCATCGCCGAGCTGGGGGAGATCCTGGACCAGACGCAGACCGCGCTCTCGGGCTGGCGCAAGGTGCTCGACGTGCTCGATCTGCCGATCGACGTCCCCGAGCCCGACCCCGGGGTGGCGCTCCCCGGGGGACCCCTCGACGTGCGGGTCGAGGACCTGTCGTTCGCCTACCGGGAGGGCGGCCGGGTGCTGCACGGGGTGTCGGTCGAGATCCCCGCCAGCGCGGATGTCGCCGTGGTGGGCGAGACCGGATCGGGCAAGACCACCTTCGCCAAGCTCCTCTGCCGGCTGGCAGATCCCACGGACGGGCGGATCCTCATCGGCGGCGTGGATCTGCGCCAGGTCGCGCCCGGGTCGCGCCACGACGCGATCCGGCTGGTCCCCCAGGACGGGTTCCTCTTCGACACCTCGATCCGTGAGAACGTGCGGATGGGTCGGACAGGCGCGGGCGACGGCGAGGTGGAGGAGGTCTTCCGCCGGCTGGGTCTCGAGGAGTGGCTCGCACGGCTCCCGGCCGGGCTCGACACCATGGTGGGCGAGCGCGGTGAGAACCTCTCGGTGGGCGAGCGCCAGCTCGTCGCCCTCGCCCGCGCCGCGGTGGCCAATCCGGGCCTGCTCATCCTCGACGAGGCCACCTCCGCCGTCGACCCCGAGACGGAACGAGCCATCACCACCGCGCTCGCCCGGCTGGCCGAGGGGCGGACGACCGTCAGCGTCGCCCACCGGTTGTCGACCGCCGAGGCGGCCGATGTGGTGCTGGTGTTCGACGCGGGACGCATCGTGGAGCAGGGCTCGCACGCCGAGCTGGTGGCCTCGGGCGGGCGGTACGCCGAGCTGTACCAGAGCTGGCTCGGCAACACCCGGCGCGACGGTTCCTGACCACTGGCGGCCAGCAGGGCGGCTTTTTCGCCCCGTGGGGCCGGTGGCTAGATTCGGCTCCGCCCCGACCGGTCGCGATGCCCTGACTTGGAGGAATCCCGTGAACGACCCCGTGCGCGTTGCCGTCACCGGAGCTGCTGGCCAGATCGGCTACAGCCTCCTGTTCCGCATCGCGAGCGGCCAGATGCTCGGCCCGGATCAGCCGGTGATCCTCCAGCTCCTCGACATCACGCCAGCCATGGACGCCTTGCGGGGCGTGGTGATGGAGCTGGAGGACTGCGCCTTCCCCCTCCTCGAGTCGATCAACCAGACCGACGAGCCGGCAGAGGCGTTCAGCGGTGCCGACTATGCGCTGCTGGTCGGTGCCCGACCGCGTTCGAAGGGCATGGAGCGCAAAGACCTCCTCGAGGCCAACGGGGCGATCTTCACCGTCCAGGGCAAGGCCCTCAACGACCATGCCTCCAAGGACGTGCGGGTCCTGGTGGTGGGGAACCCGGCGAACACGAACTGCCTGATCGCCATGAACAACGCACCCGACCTGCCGCGGCGCCACTTCACCGCCATGACCCGCCTCGACCACAACCGGGCGGTGGCGCAGATCGCCAAGCGGGCGGGCCGCTCGGTCCGGTCGGTGAAGAAGGTGTCGATCTGGGGGAACCACTCCGCCACCCAGTACCCGCACCTGTTCGCTGCGGAGATCGACGGTGTGAACGCACACCAGGTCATCGATGACCTGGCGTGGGTGCAGGACGACTTCATCCCCACGGTGCAGCAGCGGGGCGCAGCGATCATCGAGGCCCGGGGGTTGTCGAGCGCCGCCTCGGCCGCGAACGCCGCTCTCGATCACATGCGCGACTGGGTGCTGGGCACCCCGAACGGTGATTGGGTCAGCATGGCCGTGGCCTCCGACGGCAGCTACGGGGTGCCCGAGGGGCTGATCTGCTCGTTCCCGGTCACCACCTCCGCCGGCGAGTGGGAGATCGTGCAGGGTCTCGAGTTCGACGACTTCGCCCGCCAGCGGTTCGACGCCAGTGTCGCCGAGCTGATCGAGGAGCGCGACACGGTGGTCGAGCTCGGTCTCATCTGATCGTGGCTACTTGAGGAACTTGCTGGTGGTGTTGTCGGCCAGGACCTTGCCCGCGGTCTGGCAGGCGGGGCAGTAGTTGACCGTGTAGGTCGAGTAGGACACCGAGCGGATGGTGTCGCTGCACACCGGGCACGGCTGGCCCTCACGATGGTGGACCGCGCCCAGCCGCTCCTTCGAGTGGCTCATGTCGTCACGATCACGTTCGTAGGCCAGCGACTCCCCGATGCACCGGCGGATCGCCACGTGGAGCCGATCGATCTCGTCCGAGTCGAGGTTCGCGGTGTTGGCGAACGGCGACAGGCCTGCCCGGTGGCAGATCTCGTTGGCCAGCCGGCGGCCGATCCCGGCGATGCACCGCTGGTCGCGCAGGAAGCCGTGGACGCGCATGGAGACACCGCGCAGCCGGCGTTCGAGCTCGTCGCGCGGTACGGCGTCCGCCTCGGGTCCCAGGTCGGCGAGGGGCTCGTCAACGAGCGGGTCGCCCTCGATCACCCAGATGCCTGCTCGTCTCTCCCTTCCCGCCTCGGTGAGCAGCAGCCCGCTGCCGTCAGCGAACAGCCAGCGGGCCAGCGCGCCTCGCGGCCTCGCGGCGAGCTTCTCGTCGGGACGAAGGCGCCCGCCCTGCATGAGGTGTACGACGAACGTCGCAGCCTGCACGTCGAGCAGCAGGTACTTGCCACGCCGCCTGACCGCGACGAGCAGGTGACCGAGGGCCACCTCTGGCGGCGGGGTGACGGTCTTGAGCGCGGTGAACGACATGGCCTGGAACCGCTCGAGGACCCGACCGCCGACGGCGGCCGTCAGGCGTTCGGCATGCGCTTGCAGCTCTGGTAGCTCGGGCAAGGCACTCGTCCCCTCAGTAGCTCGTCTCGGCTCGGAGCGCCCCGAAGAGGTCTTGGACGCCGGCGACGGCAGCCTGCTGCGACGCGAGCGCTCGGATGTCGCCACCGATGCGCAAGCCCCCGGTCATGAATGCGGCCTGCGCGCTCTGGATCCCCTGGCTGATCCGGGCAGCAGTGTCGCGATCGGTGATGAACGTCACCGTCGGTGCGCTGGCACGCCCGCGGTGCGCCCGAACCCGCCCGCCACGCAGGACGAGGTGGTAAGCGACCTCCGTCCCTTCGTCGTCGGTCACCACCTGCTGGATGACCATGTCGAGGTCCGGATCGACCGCGTCGGTGGCCGCCTCCGCGGCGCGCTCGAGCGCGGCGAGCCACTCGTCGGACAGGAAGCGCAGCACCTGGCCAGGCTAGACACGGGCTCCTCGCCTCACGACCGGTCGCCGGCCACGGCGGGCTGCGCAACGGCAGTACGATCACTCGCCATGCAGGAGGTCGCCCGGGGCGTGAAGGTCTTCGACGCCCCGGCGGTCTCGGGACGCTGGCAGCCGATGACTGGCCCGGACGACGTGCTCGATCTGATGGACTCCGGCGCCGAGGACGTGATCGCGCTGGTGCGCGACGCGGGCGCCACCTTCCTGTCACCGATCTTCCACGAGCTCGCCGGCGTGGTCTGCACCGGAGGCACCCCGCGCAGCCACATCGGGATCGTGAGCCGGGAGTTCCACGTACCGTGCATCATGGGCGCCACCTTCGTGGGTCGGGAACCCGAACCGGGCAGCATGGTGGAGCTCGACTGCAGTGGCACCGAAGGCGTCCTCCGTGGCTGATCCGGCACGGCCGAGGCCACCGGGGCACCGCGACTGCGAGCACGACCTGGAGGAGGCGAACCGGCTGATCGCCTACCACAGCCCGATCGCCCAGGCCCTGACGGCGGAGCGCACGTCGTACCGCTCACAGCTCATCCCCGTCACCGCGTACATCGTCGTGGCTTGTGCCGAGACGTTCTACCGGTACCCGGCGATGATCGAGGCGATCGACGCGGCCATGCCCGCAGAGGAGATCGGGCGAGCCGGCCGGCGGCCTGGGAGCACCATCAACACCGTCCACCTGTGGTCGATCGCCAACTTCTACCTGACGGGACGCAAGGCACTCACCGCGATCGATCCTGGCCTCGACGACCCCCACGCGGCGCGCACCGTCCTCGAGTTCTGGGAGCGGGCCGCGATGGCGTTCCGCGGGGGTGACGGCACCCGCCAGGCGTGGGATGCCCGGGGTGTCGTGAGGCCCTACGGCGACGACATCGTGCAGACCCTCGTGGAGGGTGCCCAGCCGATCGTCGACGAGGAGCAGCAGCTCCGGGTCAGGCGGTTCAACGCCACGCTGGTGAACTACCTGTTCCTCCTCTACTTCGATACCCGAGTGGGCACGGGCGACACCGGTCCGTACGTGCTGCCCGACGGGCGGGTCCTGCTGGTGCGCGACTTCTACCGCCTGGGCCAGAGCGACTTCTGGTGGTCCGATGTGGCGGCCGGCATGCCCTACCAGAACCTCACGGCCGGTCTGGTGCTCGACGGGGTCGACGTACGGATCTCCGACTTCGGTACCTGTGTCACCGTCCCGGAGGACTACCTGGGCCATCTCTGCGGGTTCGGGCTGTTCACCACCGACACCCCGGACGGGTCCCTGGCCCGGGTTCCTCTCGACGAGATGGACGCCCTGGTGTCGACCGTCCGCACCGTGCAGGCGCGCCACTACCGCAACATCGTGGCCATGAGCCGTGATGACATGATCCGCGCCGGCGCCTACGTCTATTTCACGTTCCTGCGACCCTTCGCCGAGGCGGCCGGGGTGGCGGATCGACTTGACTGGTCCGTTCCGAAAGCGCTTCCCGAGCCGCTGTACGAACTGTTCTCCGCTCTCACGGGTGAGGAGGTGGAGCTCGGCGTCGACGGTGACTACTACTCGCTCATCCGCCCGTCGTGACCCCTGGGCCGGGCGCACCGCTAGTGTCCGGTCGTCCGGTTCGTGGAAGCGTCGAGGAAGGGAGCACCTGTGGGCTTCATGGACGACCTCAAGCGGGGCGCTGACAGCCTCAGCAGCAAGATCAACCAGGGCCTCTCCGGCAGCGGCAGCGGTGCGCCCAGCGCCGCTCGCGCCGAGCCACTGCTGCGAGATCTCGGTGTGCTCACCTTCCTGGATCAGACCGGGAGGTTGAGCGAGGCGCAGCAGGCCGACGTCCAGCGGGTGCTGGCGGACCTGCAGTCCCTCGAGGCGCAGGGGGTTCGCCTCGACCTGGCGCTGCGCAGCGCGCCGCCGCCCCCTCCCGGTGCTGCTGCCCCGCCGCCTCCTGGAGCGGCTGCACCCCCGCCCCCACCGAGCGGCGTGGCCCCGCCGCCGCCCCCCGCCGCCGTGCCC